>DASVAM010000142.1:0-4682 GCA_036376375.1 Chitinophagaceae bacterium | reverse complement strand
AAAAGGATGCTGTCCTTTTTTTAGCTCTCTGATTCTTTTGAGTGATTCATCAGGATGTACGGGATGCCCGCTTACAAACCTTTCATTTCCCGCTTTCAGTTTGGCAAGAGGCGCAAGTGTATCGGCTTGATCTTTTTCCTGCTTTTGCCTGCAGGAAAATAGCAAGCCAATGAATGTTATTGATAGTAACCATTTCATATATGTCATTCAGGTTTCAGCTTCCAGGCCTATGTTTTTAAAATTACTCAATCCCAATAAAGTGGCCAATACACTATTGCCGGCGCACTTACTTTATCTCACTCCCACGATTTACTTTCTTGCAATAAATATTTTCCAACCGGGTATTGTCATCGGAGCAACCGGCTTCTCAATTTTTAACCCAGCATTTTTTTGCCATGCATCTATTTCAGGAACTGACCATGTACCCGATGAACTCGTTAATGCAAAATAAAGCCCGGAAGTAGCAGCTACCACACCACCTTCGCCCGGTTTGGACGCTTTCACAAACTCACCAATGGCATAAATACCGCCTGGTTTTAATGCAACGGCAATTTTTTTTGCAAGCATAAAATTTTGTTCATTGGTAAAATGATGAACAACATTATTGATCATGACCATATCATATTTTCCGGTTCCAAGGTCATCAATCAATGCATTTCCGGCTGCATAGCTCACGCGGTTCGTTGTATCATATCTTTTTGCAATAGCACTGGCTGCCTCAACAGCTCCGGGTAATTCCAATATCGTGCTTGATAAGCCAGGATGTTTTTTACAAAGCTCAATAGAAAATAAGCCATGTGAACCACCGATATCAAGCATATCAGTGGCGTTTTTTGGAACAGGGATCTTTGATGCAAGTTCTTTTGCAACATTCACAGAGAGATCCCGCATGCCTTCCTGGTAAAGCTGCCATTCTCTTGCATTGGCAGCGCCATGGAGATCGAGTGTTTTACCCGTACGAACATAGTCTTCCAGTTTTCCCATCCATTCCCATTCGATCAGTTGGAAACGAAGCTTACCGATCAAATTCGATTCACTTTCTTTTAGCAGCCACTTATGATATTTTGGTTTTAATGAATACCTGCTATTGCTCCATCGCAGGTAGCCAATACCAACTAAACAATCAAGCAAATGCTTTGTCGCTTCGGGATGAGTTTTACATTCAATAGCCACTTCATCAGCTGATCTTGAATTTTTTCCTATTGCTTCAAAAATGCCAAGTTCTGCCGCAGCCATAATGGCTCTTGCCGCATTAAAGGCAACCTGTGTATCGATGAGTGGAGTAGGGGCGAGGTTTGCCTTTAATGCGATCCATTCCAATAAATTCTCTGGTTGGTTTTTTATTTTCATACAAAAAGATGGCTAACCATTTTTAAATGTCACCGTAGATAATAATTGACCTTTTGAAATTAAAAATTATTTTATCTTCAACCCAAAGCATTTTATATGAGAAGAACTGCTTGCTTTGTTTACTTTTTAATGCTTGCCGGATTAGCAAATGCACAAACTTCCACAAGCAACATAGTTAAAGAAGAAAAAATTTCTTCCGGGCCGAATCAACTTAATCCTGATTACACCTCCATCACCGAACACACAGTAACCATTAAGGGACAGAAAATTCCCTATAAAGCGGTGGCCGGTTCTTTACCCGTGTGGAATGATTCAGGAAAAGTCGTTGCAGGTGTATTTTATACTTACTATGAACGATCAGATATAAAAGACAAATCAGCACGACCATTGATAATTTCCTTTAATGGCGGCCCCGGTACTCCCTCGTTATGGATGGAACTTGGCTATACCGGTCCACGGATATTAAATATCGATGATGAAGGATATCCAATTCAACCTTATGGAGTAAAAGAAAATCCCTATTCGATCCTGGATGTTGCGGATATTATTTACCTGGATCCGGTAAATACTGGTTATTCAAGGATCATAGCCCCTAACACGCCGACGTCAAGATTTTTTGGAGTTAATGCCGACATAAAATATTTAGCTGAATGCCTCAACACTTTTGTAACAAGGAATAATCGCTGGCGTTCACCAAAATATTTGATCGGTGAAAGCTATGGGACAACCAGGGTTTCGGGTCTTGCATTGGAATTGCAAAATGCACAATGGATGTTTTTGAACGGAGTCATATTGGTTTCTCCAACTACATTGGGTATTGAGCGGGCCGGCCCGGTAGATGCCGCTTCAAAACTTCCTTATTATGCAGCCACAGCATGGTACCATAAAATGTTGCCCGATGACCTTCAAAACAAAGATCTCACTGCTATGCTTCCTGAAGTGGAGGATTTTACGATCAATCAATTAATACCTGCATTAGCAAAGGGAGGCTTTTTAGAGGAGGAAAAGAAAAAAGCGATGGCCACAAAAATGGCGAGGTATTCGGGTCTTAGTGAAAAAGTTATTCTGCAACGAAACCTGAATATTACTACATCATTCTTCTGGAAAGAACTTTTACGGGACAAAGGATTTTCTGTTGGCCGCCTCGATTCGCGATACCTCGGTATTGACCGGCAGGAAGGGGGAGAAAGTCCTGATTATAATGCAGAAATTCTTGCATGGGAACATTCCTTTACACCCGCCATGAATGATTATGTAAGAAATGAATTGGGATATAAAACTGATCTTAAATACAATGTGTTCGGGCCGGTTCAGCCATGGGATCGGACCAATGACCGCACTGGCGAGAACCTGCGCCTGGCAATGGCGGGAAATCCTTATTTACACGTGATGATACAATCAGGCTATTATGACGGTGCCTGCGACTATTTTAATGCGAAATACAGTATGTGGCAACTTGATCCAAGTGGTAAAATGAAAGATCGGTTAAGCTGGAAAGGTTATCGCAGCGGTCACATGATGTATTTGCGCAAACCTGACCTTGAAGTTAGTAATGATGACCTGAGAGAGTTTATTAAAGCGACATTACCTAAAAAGGATCAACCGGCTAAATATTCAAGACCGTTCTAATTCATTTATTCGTTTTTGAATTGTTTGTTTATCGGTTTCAGTTTTTGCAAGCAAAAGAGCCTCCAGAAGATTCTCTTTTGCTTTTTTATTGTCAATGTCGCGGTAGAGTTCACCAAGAAGGGTGAAATAAAAATGATTGGTGGCGAGGTTTAATTTTTCTGCTTCCGCGATCGCCGCTTCTTTGCCTTTTACTTTAAACAATGCATAGGTTCGGTTAAGTGCCGCAACAGGAGAATATGCGATTATTAAGAGTTTATTGTAGAGCTGCAAAATATGATCCCATTTTTCTTTTGTATCGGACTTGACCGTATGCCAGTATGCAATACCCGCTTCAAGATGATATTTTGAAAGCTCATTTCCTTTGGAAGATTGCTTTAAAAAATGAATTCCTTTCATGATGAGTTCCTGGTTCCATAATGATTCGTCCTGATCATCGTATAAAACCGTTTCGTCTTTTTCATTCTTTCTTGCACCAAATCTTGAAGAATGAAAACACATTAGCGAATACAATGCATTCACTTTTGGAAGATTGGTTTGGTTATTCTCAATTAACATAAAAGTTAACCGCATGGCTTCATTGCAAAGGTCTTCGCGCACTATCGTGTCATCAGTTTCGGAATAATATCCTTCGCTGAAAAGTAAATACAAAGTTGTAAGAACAGTTTCGAGGCGATTAGCGACTTCAGATTCGCCAGGAAATTCGATCCTGATTTTTTCAGTTCTCAATTTTTGTTTGGCTCTGAATAATCGTTTGTTGATGGTTTCAGTATTGGTCAGAAAGGCATTGGCGATTTCATTGATACCGAATCCGCAAAGGATGCGAAGTGCGAGTCCTATCTGTGCCTCAACCGGAATAGAAGGGTGACAGATCGCAAACAGCATTTGCAACTGGCTATCGGAAATATTTTGTTCTGACAGATTGATATCATCTGGTTCTTCGATCTCCGCGGAAGATCTTCTTATTTCAGCTACTATTTTTTGGGAAAAGTTATTTTCCCTGTGCAGGTAATTTTTTGCTTTGTTCTTTGCCACTGTATACAGCCAGGCAGCAGGGTTCGCAGGTAATCCTCTGTATGTCCATGTATCCACAGCCAGTAAGAAGGTTTCACTGGCAATATCTTCTGCAAGTTGAAGATTCTCAATTCCAAAATATTTACAAAGAACTGCCGTGATCTTTCGGAATTCAGTTCTGAACAAATGGGGGATTAACTCCTGGTGTGACATTTCCTAACATTTTAATTGGTGCTGCATACGAGATACCGGATAAGCTTAGGTGTCAATACCCCGCATCCCAGATCCCCTATCCAGCATCCAGTATCCAGCATCCAGCATCCCGGAGACTAATGAACTCCATCGTCTCTTGCAATTTTCCTAACCTCCAGGCTGTTTCCTTCTCCCTGCAATACCGGGCAACCCTTTGCAAATTCGACTGCTTCTTCCACAGACGCAGCTTTTACAACGATAAATCCACCGATCGTTTCTTTGATGTCGCCAAACGGGCCATTCGTTACAACAGGTTTTGAATTTTTTGTGGTTACAACTTTTGCCTTTTCAAAAGGTAATCCCGTTCCACTCACAAATTTATTTTGTGCAGCAATGCCACCGATCCAATCCATTGTTTGCTTCATCCATTCCTGCATCTGCTCAGGGGAGGCGATCTTTGAGCCATCTTCGTGTCTCATAATTAATGCGTATTCTTCCAT
>DASVAM010000641.1:0-3772 GCA_036376375.1 Chitinophagaceae bacterium | reverse complement strand
TTCAGGTTTTTTTAAGCAAAATAATAAACCCCCGTTAACAAACGGGGGTTCTTTTATATGATCAAAAACTTATCAGCTTTTGGCCGTCGCTGGTTTGACTGCAGGTTTTTGAGCGGTAGTTGTAGCAGCTTCAGTTTTACCTAATGCTTTACCCCTTGCAAGGTCAACAAGCACCGGTGCAGCCACGAATACGGATGAGTAAATACCGGTAATTACACCAATCAACATTGCAAATGCAAATCCTCTAGTAACCTCACCGCCAAATATGAAAAGTATAAGAAGTGTAAGGAACACTGTTAAGGAAGTCATGATCGTCCGGCTCAATGTATCATTAATTGCTTTGTTGATAATAACTTCCTTGGGTTCACCTTTCATTATGCCACTGTACTCCCGGATCCTGTCAAATACCACAACTGTATCGTTCATGGAAAAACCAATAACGGTGAGAATGGCAGCAATAAAGTGCTGATCAAGCTCAAGTGGGAAAGGAACAACATTTCTTAAAAAGGAGAAGGCAATGATCGTAACCAATACGTCATGCAGCAAGGCAATGATAGTACCAAGAGAATATCTCCAGTCCCGGAACCGGATAAAAATATAGAAGGCGATAAGGATAACTGCGATGATCGTGGCATTCCTTGCGCCTTTTTTTAAGTCATCAGAAATTGTTGGTAAAACAGTCTTTGACCCAAGCTTATTTTTTGTTTCAAATTGCTCAAAACTTACGCCGCCCAGGTGATTTTTTAAGCCATTGTATAATTGCCGTTCTACTATTGAATCCACACCGACCCTTGGATCATCAATCAGGTAAGAGGTAGTAATATCAAGTTGATTATTCAGCCCCACAGTTTTAATCGTAGGATTTTCGTTAAACGCAGCCTCAAGGTCCTGGCGTATCGCTTCTACATTTAATGATTTGGAAGGATCGAACTGGATATTATAACTGCGGCCACCTTTAAATTCAACACCCTGGTCAAATCCGTTGAAGATTGCTCCAACACCCAATGCCAATACAACGATCGAGATCATGTAAGCAACCTTTCTGTATTGAATGAATTTGAAATTCGCATTTTTGAAGACTTTGCGACTGATACCAGTAAAGTATTCGAGGTGTTTCTTTTTATTGGTAAACCAATCACTCACCCAACGGCTTACAAGAATACCGCAGAACAAAGAAAGAAGAATACCAATGATCTGGGTTGTTGCAAATCCTTTGACAGGGCCTAATCCAAAAATGAAAAGGATAATCGCGGTCAGCAATGTGGTCACGTGACCATCAAGTACGGGTGGTAATGAACGCCGATAACCATCATTGATCGCCACCTGGTAGCTTTTTCCTCTTGTTAGCTCTTCTTTTATACGTTCATAGATGATCACGTTCGTATCGACCGCCATACCAATGGTAAGTACCAGACCCGCAATACCAGGTGCGGTAAGCGTGGCTCCAAAAGAAGTTAATACTCCCACTGTGAAAAGTAGGTTTAAAATAAGCGCAATGTTGGCGATCCATCCGCTGGTATTATAATAAACCAGCATCAGTAAAAAGATGACAACAAAAGAAATGATGAAAGCCATACTTCCACCCCGAATTGCTTCTGCTCCCAGGGTTGGACCTACTACTTGTTCCTGTACGATCTTTGCAGGAGCAGGAAGTTTACCCACTTTTAAAATGCTCGCGAGGTCCTGTGCTTCCTGTACAGTAAAGTTTCCGGTGATACGTGAATCTCCCCCTTCGATCCTTTGTTCTGCTACCGGCGCAGAGTAAACGGTATTATCAAGAACAATGGCAATAGGGATTCTGTTCTTTGCACTCTTATCTGTAAGCGTTGCCCAATCGCTGGCGCCCTTCTGATTCATGCTCATCAATACAATTGGATTACCCGTAAGTGGCTCATAATCCTGTCTCGCATCGGTTACCACATCTCCTTCGATCGGCGCTTTGTCAAGGCCATAAGTCTTGATAAAATATAATCCTACATAATCATTTTTCTTTTCGGTTGTTGCATCCGTCTCCACGATGCCATAGTGCATTCTTGCATCACCAGGAAAATTCGCCACCATGTTCAGATACCGTCTAACGGTACCTGTATCTTTTATTTTCACCTGCCCAATAGCGGCTGAATAAGAAACTTTACCTGTCTGCGGATCCTGGAACGGAGCAATGAACTGTATATATTCACCCAACGTTTTTCTTTTATCCCCTGATAATGCAGCCGGTGAAGTACCCGAAGGTGTTGTTTGTGTTTGGCCGCTCAGGATATCCGAAAGGTTTTCATTTTTTCCCGCCGTATCAATTTTATTATTTGTCGTATCTTTTTTGCCGGTTGTATCATTTGTTTTCAGAGCATTCAGACTAGTGTCAGTAGCGCCACCCATCAGCTCACTAAATGCTTTTTCCGCTGCCGACAACTCTTCCTGTAGTTCGGCAATATTGTAGACTTCCCAAAACTGCAAATTGGCCGTCGACTGTAAATATTTTCTTACTCTGTCTTTGTCATCAACACCCGGCAAATCAACAGTAATGATCCCTTTTCCCTGGTCAAGATTAATGTAAGGTTGTGCGACGCCAAACTGATCGATCCTGCTTTTTATTCTTTGGTAGGTTCTGTTGATAGCATCGCCTGCTTCCTTGCGAATTACTTCCAGTACTTTATTGTCCGATGCATTGTTTGGAATTTGATCAGCATTGGCAGCTGAAAAAATTCCTGCCATTTTCCCTTCGCCGGCGATACTTTTAAATTCCTGCGAAAAAATGGTGATGAAATCCTTATCACTATTTGCTTTTTGCCTGTTGGCTTCCTCAAGAGCTCTCAAAAACTGGGGATCTCTTGATTTGTTACTCATTGAACGAAGTAACTCAGTAAGCTCAACTTCCATTGTTACACTCATACCACCTTGCAGATCGAGACCCAGATTTAATTCTTTTGCTCTTGCATATTCATAGGTATTTCCAAACCAGGTAATCTTATCTTCCTTGGTGCTGTCCAGAATTTGATTAAGACGATTTCTGTAAATTGATTTAAGTGAATCCGTGTAATCAGCAGGCTTTGAAAACTTTCTCGCTTCAGGATAAGTTGCATTCATGTAAGCCTGGGCACGGTCAGCCATTTTACTCTCATGACCGTTTACAAACCAGGTAAAAGAAAGAAGCCACACTGAATAAATAATAAGCAGGATTGCAAACACCGCTACTAAACCTCTTAATTGCATACGGGATAGATTTACTTTTAATGCCTCATTGCCATTTTCCACAGTGGTTTGGGCAAGCGGCTCAGAAATTTTTTAGGTTGGCAAAGATAGGGGTTTCGGGATGAAAAAAAGGCATAAAAAATTGACCTGATGTCAGTGGTTTTCAGCAGCTAATCACCGGTTCAAATCGTTAATTTGGATTAAGTTTAAGGCATGAGAATTTCCTGCTGGATAATGCTGTCGCTTCTGGGCTTTATGACCGGTTGTAAAACCCCGATAAAAATCGATAAGTTTCAGGCAATTGGATCGAAAACGGATTCCAATATGGCGATCAGCGGCTTTACAAATGCTTTCATGGTTGAACTTTTAAAACAGCATCCTGAATATTTTCAGGCGGTGCTTGCTAACGCCGATCACAAAGTTCAGATCATATATTCTAAAATTGACAGGCGGAAAAATGGTAAGCCTCAGTTTACCGATCATTATTTTAATGTTAGTGATTCATCTTATTTCTACCCTGCATCGACCGTAAAATTGCCGGTCGCTATTCTGGCATTGCAAAAACTGAACGAATTGAAGATCG
>DASVAM010000141.1:0-9289 GCA_036376375.1 Chitinophagaceae bacterium | reverse complement strand
CCATTCGTTAGCGTCTGATGCTGGAAATGAAAAGGGCTAAGAGTAAAAGGAGAAAAAGAGACAAAGAAGTAAAAAGGTAATTGGAGTGCTCTAACCAATATCAATATTAATATTTCATACTTATGCCGTCAGGATTTTTTGCTCTGTTCGTTAGAGTCTGATGCTGGAAATGAAAAGGGCTAAGAGTAAAAGGAGAAAAAGAGAAAAGGAGATAATTGAAGTACTTATTGTCAATTTTCATAAGTATGATTATTCCCTCGGGATTTTTTTACCCTATTCGTTAGTGTTACGGAAGCTTTCAATTAGCAGTTCGCTTGCTCATGCTGGAGATAAAAAGGGCTATGAGTAAAAGGAGAAAAAGAGATGAGGAGATAAATGTAGTTCTCTAACCCTTATCAATTTTCATAATTTATGATTATTCCTTCAGGATTATTTTGCGCTGTTTGCCAGGGTGAAGGAACCATGCAGCTCGAAGTTAGCTTGCTGGAAATAAAAATACCGCGGGAAGTTGCGATCTTCTCCGCGGTATCAGAAAATTTTTGTTCGATGCAAAACTGTATCAGACAATGCGCCCCGAAATTATTTTTCGTGTTATTGTGGCGTCGTAACAGTCACGGAAGCTGATTTCGGTCCGAGTGTACTGTTAACAACCGCAGCAATCGCATAGGTGTAAGTTGTACCGGCACTTACTCCTAAATCGGTGTAGCTTGTACTTGTTACGATTGCCGGAACATAGCTATTGCGATAAATCCAATAGGAAGTGGCACCTGGAACGCTATTCCATGTTAGCTTAACCTGAGTCGGGCCAGTTGCAGTAGCTGTTAACCCTGTAACCGCCGGAATACTATTGTCAACCCCGCCGCTGCCGGAACCGCCGCCGCCCGGACGACGCTTGGATTCAATTTCTGACTGGTTAGGTTGGAGGCCTTCATCTGATTTTGTGCAGGAGATTACCGTCAAGCTCAGTAATCCGAGAGCTACTAATAGGTTTTTCATAGAAATTTTTTGTTTGATTTTTAAGAACCTTAATTTAATTCGAGTTTGCTTAGTTTGGCAAATTTTGTGCCAAGTAGAAATTTACATCAAAGTGTGTAAAAGAATTCGCATTAAATACTTTTTCATACACACCACAGTAGTTTTTCATTTAGGCATTCATGATTTTTACGTCGATTGATGCGGATATCGCATGGGGATTAATCAGATATTGGGTTAATGCTGAAAATAAAAGTACCGCAGAGGCAGTAATTTTCTCCGCGGTACTCTGAACAATGATTAATTAAATTATTGTGGTGTCGTAACGGTGACTGAAGTTGATTTTGGTCCGAGTGTACTGTTAACAACTGCAGCAATCGCATAGGTGTAAGTTGTACCGGCACTTACTCCTAAATCGGTGTAGCTTGTACTTGTTACGATTGCAGGAACATAGCTATTCCGATAAATCCAATAGGATGTAGCATTGGGAACACTATTCCATGACAGGCTGATCGAATTCGGGCCTGTTGCGGTTGCTGTCAGACCGGTGACCGCCGGAATACTATTATTCACCCCTGAACCGCCACCGCCACCCGGACGACGTTTGGATTCAACTTCTGACTGGTTTGGTTGAAGGCTTTCATCTGATTTTGTACATGACATCGTTGCCAGGCTGAGGACTACAGCCAGTGCTGCTACTAATCTTTTCATAATAACAAGTGCAATTTAATTGTTGAATTGATAATTCTTTTTCGCGTGCAAAATTATGGGCAGCGAGGTAAAGTAATTCTCGTAAATCACGTTGTGGATAAAAACTCTAGGAAAACTTACACTTTGTTGATTGCAATCATATATATAATAAAAACTCTTAATGGTATATCTACGAGTTGCAACTTTTTAAATCTTAACTAACATACATTTTTAATTGCAGATTGTAAGTTATTAAATGTGCTAAGACGTTTTACTTGAAGGGTTTGCTTAAAGAATAAATGCGGGTCGATCTTTTTTTAGAAATTTGAGTTAATAAATTTTTATTTTATCAAATGGTTGAAACACCATTTTAAATTTGCTTCATTAATATATTGTATGCCTAGATCTTTATTGCTGATCTGTGTCTTATTTATGCACCAATTTTTATCTGCGCAAGAAAAACCAGAGGGGTTATTCATTAATTCAAAAGCTCCCGACTTCAGATCAATTGATCAGTATGGAAAAGAGATCCGGTTAAAGGATGTATTGAGAGACAGTGTTGTTGTTTTAGTTTTTTATCGCGGGCAATGGTGTCCTTATTGCAGTAAACAATTAAGGAAGCTGGAAGATTCTTTACAACTGATTACGGCCAAAGGTGCACGACTAATTGCAATTACTCCTGAAAAACCGGAATACATTACGAAGACAATTGAAAAAACAAAAGCAAGCTATCCGCTGATCTACGACAAGGATTTGAAAATAATGAAAGCTTATTCGGTGGCATTCGAAGTGGATGAAAGAACCGTTTCGAGATATAAGAACGCTGACATTGATCTTGCAGCTGCGAATGGTCAAAAAGATAAAGTTTATTTGCCAGTTCCTGCTATCTATATAATAAACAAGGAAGGTACCATCGTCTACCGTTTTTTTGAACCGGATTATAAAAAGAGAGCATCGGTGCAGGAAATACTTGAGAATTTATAAAAGGCTTAATCCGGCCAAACTAATTTTCCAATTTTTCCATTTCCACCGGCGAGATACACTGTATTGCCGATCCTGGCGTAACGGCATACATGAAAACCTTCATTACTTATCGAATAAAAATTTTTGCCGCCATCAAATGAATAATCAACGCCATTTAATCCGCAGGTAACGATCGTTTCTTTATTTAAGAACTCCACGCAGCTTCTATAGCCGTGAGGCGGTGTTTTTGGGCGTTCCCATGTTTTTCCTCCGTTATTGGAATAAAAACAGTTTTTATCGGTCAATGAATCGGCCGTGAAATCACCACCGACTATGATCAGCTTGTTTGCTGAACTTTTTGTGTAATTATCATAAACGGCCACTGAATTTGTTCCGGCGGTTTCTTTTCCTTTGGCCATTGGTACATCAAAAATTGTTTTATTATAAAACAACCTGGAATTCTTTCCACCGCTTGCCAGGATCACTGAGCCGTTAAATAATAACCGGATATTGGTACCGCTGGATGCAAAAAAAGCTTCACCGCTGTCAGCAACAAATCTATTTTCGGCAGGTAATTCTTTCCATGTACTACCGCCGTCGGTTGTTTTTGCCATAAAAAATCTTCCATCTACAGGGTCACCGATCACCATGCCATTTTTAGGATCACGAAATTCCATCGCATCCAGGAACATTCCTTTGGAAAGATTTTCATAAGCCACTTTCCAGGTATCGCCACCATCGGTTGTTTTTAATATATAGGCAGGTTTGGTGTTTTCAGGATCGGGAATAGCCATGATAATAGCCGTGTTTGCATCGAAAGCTTCGATGTCCCTGAAATCATTTTTTTCAAAGCCTTTTACCGTCATCCATTTCCAATTCTTTCCTGCATTGGAACTCTTGCCAACCATTCCATTACTCCCGCTCACCCATACTACATTATTATTTACCACCGATAAGCCACGAAGACTTGTTTTAATGTCGGTGTTCAATATTTCAACTTTTGGCAGTGCTTTCCTTTGAGAATAGATATTGGTAGCAGAAAAAACAAGCAACAACAACGGTAATGATGAAATGATCTTTCTATGGCTCATCATTGAATATTATTTTAAACAAGATAATAAAGTTCTGCTTCTTCCTATAGACGCTTCACTGGTAATGGCAGATTGCCCGGTGTCCAGCAATCAAAAGGCTTTTTTCTCGGCAGATTTTAGTTTCGGAACCGTAAAGTTATCCAAAGCGCTTTTTTCGGCGATCAGTTTTTCAATGTCTTCGACCTTACGTGGTGCAAATACGGATAGCAGTTCGTAACCATCCTGGGTGATCAGTGCATCATCTTCGATCCGCACGGCAATACCCCACCATTTTTTATCACAATTACTATTGGGCGGAATGTATATGCCCGGTTCGATTGTTATGACCATATCTTTTTTTAACACCTGGGACGAGCTGCGATCATGCACATCGAGACCGATATGATGACCAAGTCCATGAGGATAATATATTCCCACTTGACTTTTATCTTTTATAATTCCTAACTCAACAAGACCTTCGGCGATCACATCTCTTGCAGCTTTCGATGCATCGTTCCATTTGGCTCCATCTTTTAAGACTTTGAATGCAGCTTCCTGCGCATCATAAACAAGATTGTAGATGAGTTTTTGTTCGGTTGTGAATTTTCCATGTGCAGGAATTGTTCTTGTAACATCAGCTGTATATCCATGATACTCGGCACCAACATCCATCAATAGCATCTCATTACCGATCTTTGTTTTGGTGTTTTCCATATAATGCAATACGCAGCCATTTGCACCTGCGCCGATGATAGAACCATAACCAACTCCTTCGGCTCCGTATTTTTTATGTATGAATTCATGTAGTCCCTGTATTTCTAATTCGCTCATATTTGGATGAACAGCTTTCATCACCTCATTTTGACCGCGACAGGAAATTTCAACTGCTTTACGGATCAGGTCCATTTCTTCCGGAGTTTTTATTTCGCGAAGTTTCCCGGTAAGTTCACGGAAAAGGCGGGTGTCAAACCTGCCTGTCCTCGGAATCTCTGCCGGGATACCGGCCATTTTTTTGAACTGTTCAATAAGATCTGAAAGATCAGCATTGTCCCGGGTATTTGCCAGGTCATCCGGGAACCGGTCAAAAATTATTTTGTCAAATTTTGAAAAATCGATGGGCGTGTTCCTGAAATCCTCCCCGTTGAAAGCATAAGCAAAACCCAGCTTTTTTTTTGCCCCTTCAATTCCTAATCGTTTACCGGTCCATTGCTCAGCCATCGCGTTTTTCTTCTGTACAAAAATCACTTCTTTGTAAGACGTGCCGTCGGCGGCTTTTTGTTCTTCTTTAAAAATTAATAACAATGAATGTGGTTCTTTATAACCACTGAAATAATACATGTCCGGGTTTTGGTGATAGAGGTATTCAACATCGTTGCTGAAGGTGCGGGTAGGGTATGCCATGACAACAAAAACTGAATTATCCGGCATCAGCTGGCGCAATGCGGCACGTCTGCCTGCATGAAATTCTTTACTTAAATAATCGGCAGGCAAATCATCCTGCGCGGAGGCAGAAATTCCGAAACTAAAAACAACAAGGATAAATAAAAAGCCGTAGATATTTGATTTCATAAAAAAAGTGGTAATTGTAATAAACTAAAATAGTCCTTTTCAATTACCACTCAAGAGAAATTTTATGAATGGAGGTTAGGTAAGCGATTTTTAATCATCATCGTCTTCTTCCGTGTAAGCATCCTGGCTGCTTTTATAATACAGCTCCCATTCTTTTATGGCACCATCACTCAGGCATTCTATGATATCAAACAGCGGATCTTTTTTCAATTTCCATTCTGTATCGGTCGGATCTTCAAACTTCATAATAAATAAACAATGATCAGATTCCATTGCCACCTTGATCAGGGTGATCATTGAGTCCTCTTTTTCCTTCACCAGGTAATAACAACCTGCCTCCAGCAAATCATAAGTATACATAACGCCTCCGCTTTTTAAATAACTATAACTATTTTTTCCTTTCCAATAAACGAGCTGGAATAGGGAGTAGTGGTTTAGAATTTAACGGGCAAAACTGAACTGATGGGTTAGATTTTCAACAGGGTCAGCAGGTCAAATTTAAAGGTTTTGTTTTGACAGAACCAAGCGGTAGCAAGCAAATTTTTTTTTTGACAAAAAATTAATTTCCGCAGGGGAATGGCTGGAAAAGCCGAAAAAAATAAAAGCCTGAAAAACAAGGATTTTTCCAAAAAGACCACCACATGCAGTCCTTAAAAACCTGATCCGGATTAAGGCAAAATGGAAAAGAAATGTTTAGAACTTTCAATTAATTCTGAAAACTGTATAACGATCAAGGGGTAAAAAATAAAATGCTTATATTAAAAAAGCCCCGCCAGCGGGGGCTTTTTACCGGTGATCAGATGCTATACATGCAAGTACGCTTGCATTCCTTTTTCTTTTTTGTTTCAGATTTTTTCTCTGTTTTCATTTTCTTAGTTGTTGCAGAAGATGAATCCAAAGCCGCGAATGCAATTGCAGTAACACCGGATGCCAGAATGAGGGCAACGATTGTTTTTTTCATACCCTTTTATTTAGTTATGAAAAGTTACTACAGTTTTTGTGCCGGGTAAATTATTTTTTTATGAATGGCAGGAGAACTTATTCACAATGAACGCTCCTACAGGTGATTCGACATAGAATATCGGTGCCACTATTTTTATTCCCATTGCCGCAATGTATGAACCTGGCTGTTACATAAAAACATAGGATGACTACAAAAATAAAAAAGTCCCGCCGGAGCGGGACTCAGGATATTTCGATCCGTTATTATTTAATTTGGACTTACAACAATTCCGCGTGCATTATATCCTCCAACGCTTACAGTATATACAATTCTTGTTCTGTACGCAGCCGGTACAATGTAAGGAACTGATACATCTTTGTACGCAACAACATCCCGTTTCATTTCAGCGATTTTAACACCATCGATGGTGTAGAAACTTATCATTGCCTGGCCACTTACAGGAGAATTTATTTTGAGAGAGAAATTGTCCTTGTAAGGATTCGGATATGCTGTAACTATCAATGAAGGCTGCGCTGCAATCGAATTGCTGGTGACAACTCTGCCACTGGACTTGCCGGCATTTGTATATCCAAGCAATAATTTACACTCGTCAAATGTCTCATTGATATTCGCTACAGCTTCCTGGATTTGATTTAATGTCAACGGACTAATATTGACTCCACCCAGTGCATCATTTGCTAACTGCAATAATCCTGCGACGGTTGTTGCATACCCATGCGCTGACATATAAGATACTATTTCAGGATCTATGAGCTGCGTAGGAGTGCCGTCATCTGTTGGTGTGAGCGATCCACACTCGCGACCCGCAATAATAGCCAAACCCTCGAGCGAAACATCCGCCAGATTGTTACCATCGATCGTAGTATTGAAATACAATGTCAATGTCTGTGCAAACAATTGATTCCTTATCTTACCTGCCTGTGGTCCGCCCACTTGCAATGGCGCAATTGTCCAGCTTAAGAAGTTACTGTATTCAGGAACTCCTGTGACATTGTCGGGACCAAAAACCTTAGATGCGCCGCCGCCTGGAAGCATATTGAAGATATCGCTATTAGGACCCTCGTTTACATCAGACAACCTGATCACCCAATACCTGTTCAGATCCTGGCGACCAAACACTTTCATATTACCGGGCTCATTTGTTAGAGCATCGATCATGATCTGTGTCTGGTTGACTGTTGTTCCATCAGGTAAGCAGATGTTGCCGCCTGGGTTACCATAAGCACCTTGGGTCAGTGTACAAACGGTCAAACCTCCACAACATTTCACCCGGATCGTTTGCGTGTAGGTTGCCGTATTGCCACAAGCGTCGCGCGCAGTAAATGTTCTTGTCACGATCCGCTGGAATCCTGTTGCGCAATCTGCAGCATTATCAGTGACGTTCATCGTAATGGTCGGTGAGCCACACGCATCGGTTGCCGTCGGATTAACTACCGCCGGTATTGCATCATTGCAATTAATATCCACGCTTGCAGGCAGGTTAGACAGTGTCGGTTGCAGAATATCTGCAGTCCAGGTTATCGTACGGGAAGCGGTAGCAGTATTGCCACAAGCGTCCCTGGCAGTCCATGTCCTTGTTTGAGAACGTGAACAGCTGGTGCTTGACACAGCACCATCACTTGATGTTATAGTTGGATTGCCGCAAGCACTATTTGCATTTACAGTACCCAATGCCGCATTGATATCAACCGCAGACGGGTTACATCCAAGTGTAGTGGTAGTGCCTGTTGCTGTCAACACAGCTGGGGCACCGATTGTTACCCAGTTTACAGTACGGGATGCAGTAGAAGTATTACCACAAGCATCTCGTGCAGTCCATGTTCTTGTTTGCGAACGGTTACAACCATTGCTTGATACAGCGCCATCACTTGAGCTAAGTGTTGGAGTGCTGCAGGCGTCAGCCGCAGTTGCAGTACCAAGTGCATTGTTAATTTCATCTGCAGACGGGTTACATCCGAGTCCCATAGAAGTACCGCCAGTCGTAATTGCCGGAGCCGTGTTATCTGCTGTCCATGTTACAGTACGGGATGCAGTAGAAGTATTGCCACAAGCATCTCTTGCAGTCCAGGTTCTTGTTTGAGAACGAGAACAGCTGGTGCTGGAGACAGTACCATCACTTGAAGTGATCGTTGCATTACCGCAAGCGTCAGTTGCTGTTGCCGTTCCGAGTGCGTTATTTATATCAGCTGTTGAAGGATTACATCCAAGCATTGTAGTAGTGCCACCGGTTGTAATTACAGGAGCTGTTAGATCTTCAGCAGCCCATGTTACCGTCCTGGAAGTAGTAGCTGTATTACCACAAGCATCTCTTGCAGTCCATGTTCTTGTTTGAGAACGTGAACAGCTGGTGCTTGACACAGCACCATCGCTTGAAGTGATCGTTGCGTTACCACAGCCGTCCGTTGCGTTTGCAGTACCGAGCGCATTATTGATATCTGCTGTTGACGGGTTACATCCAAGTGTTGTTGTAGTCCCACCAGTAACAATAACCGGGGCAGTATTATCTGCTGTCCATGTTACAGTACGGGAAGCAGTTGAAGTATTGCCACAAGCATCTCTTGCAGTCCAGGTTCTTGTTTGAGAACGAGAACAGCTGGTGCTGGAAACAGTACCATCGCTTGACGTGATCGTTGCGTTACCGCAAGCGTCAGTTGCAGTTGCAGTACCGAGCGCATTATTGATATCAGCTGTTGACGGGTTACATCCAAGTGTTGTGGTAGTCCCACCAGTAACAATAACCGGGGCAGTGTTATCTGCAGTCCATGTTACAGTACGGGAAGCAGTAGAAGTATTCCCACAAGCATCTCTTGCAGTCCAGGTTCTTGTTTGAGAACGAGAACAGCTGGTGCTTGCAACAGTACCATCGCTTGACGTGATCGTTGCATTACCACAGGCGTCAGTTGCAGAAGCAGTACCGAGCGCATTATTGATATCAGCTGTTGACGGGTTACATCCAAGCGTTGTTGTAGTGCCGCCAGTAACAATAACCGGAGCAGTATTATCTGCTGTCCAGGTTACAGTACGGGATGCAGTAGAAGTATTGCCACAAGCATCTCTTGCA
>DASVAM010000637.1:0-5478 GCA_036376375.1 Chitinophagaceae bacterium | reverse complement strand
AAAACCCATCTTTTGCAGGCAACCCCATCCAGTCTGCCATTACAGCAAAATTCACTCTGGCTGTATTCTCATTAAACTGTGGCTGACGAAACCGCAAGGTGGTAAAAAAATTCTGAAGCGGATTTAATGAAAGGTAGCTTTTGAAGTTATCATTCAGTTCAAATGCTTTTTTCCATTTAAGTGATGAAGTAGTGAAACTACCGTAAATAAAAACAAGAAGTAACAGCCCCGAAATGATGAACCATTTTCTTTTGTAGGGTATACCGTGCCCATCTGTTTTTACGATCACTGTCCAATGCATGCGGCGAAACATCCACCGGAAAAGCAGTACCGCAATTATCAATCCCAGCAACATCCAGAAAAGCGGGTAGGATTGCCAAAGCATCGTCATGGAAATCTTCGCATCTTCCCAAAAATTAAGAGCACTGGCGTTTAGTCTTGTCCTGTTGTAAGCAAAATTTCCAAAATCGGCGGCAAAAAAGAAGAACACGACGAACGTGATGATGGCCAGATACCAGGTCCACCATTTTTTGTTTCTTGCAGAATAAAAGGGGGAAAGATTTGGGAACAGGCTCACTGCTACAATTGGCAGAAGGATAATGGCGATCCAGCGCAGATCATAACGAACGCCCAACAGAAAAGAAGGTATTAATTCACTAAACCTGAGATCCTGTGGTTTAAATGAAAAATAAGTGGCTAACCTGAATAAAGTAAAGATCAGCAGGAAGATGATAAGCAGGTTTATCACCCACAGTATGGTCTTTGGAATTTTAAGCCTGATCAGCATAGAAAACTGCAAAGGAAAAGAATTTCCCCGTGACAGACAATGAGTTCCTGTTATATTTTGACCGTTCCTCTATTTTTGTCAAATGTTTTTGATTCAAAGCAGCCTCCTCCACAAATTAGAGCAATGGGATCAATGGCTTTTTATACAAATAAATAACTATCAAAGCAATTCGTTTTTTGATGCGATCATGCCTTACCTGCGTATTGCCTATTTCTGGATACCCGTTTATCTCTTTTTGCTGGTGTTTATCCCGGCAAATTTTAAGGGTCGCGGCTGGTGGTGGATCGTTATTTTTCTCTGCACCGTTTCCCTGACCGATATGACGAGCACTAATCTTTTCAAAGAAGTTTTTAAGAGACTAAGACCCTGCACGGATCCTGAATTTCTTCAGCATGTTCGCCTGGTAATTGACCGGTGTGGCGGTATGTTCAGCTTTACATCCAATCACGCAGCTAACCACTTTGGCATGGCAACATTTATTTTTATCACTTTGCGGCCAGTTATCAGGAATTGGGTGTGGCTTGCCTACTTGTGGGCTGCAATAATTGGCTATGCACAAGTTTATGTTGGCGTTCATTATCCTTTTGATATTCTGGGCGGTGCGGTTATCGGTTTCACGTTTGGTTCGCTGCTCGGTACATTCTTTAACAAGCGCTTCGGATTCGTTAACTTCGAATAAGAAACCAATCTCGCGTTAGATGGAAATATTCATATTGCTGGGACTTATATTGATCAATGGATTATTTGTAATGAGTGAGATCGCACTTGTATCGGCCCGAAAGGCAAGGCTGGAAAATATGGCGGCTAAAGGCGACGAAATGGCAAGAAGGGCCCTGGAACTTTCCAACAAACCAGAAGTATTTTTATCTGCTGCGCAAATAGGTATCACATTAATTGCAATTCTAACGGGTGTTTACTCCGGCGAAAGGTTTAGCGTTTATCTTGTTCCATTCTTTAAGCAATTCAGTTTTTTAGCTGATTATGCAGAAGGCATCTCCCTGACGATTGTTGTTATCATTGTTACTTTTCTTTCTATTCTTTTTGGCGAAATAATACCAAAACGATTTGGATTATTGAGAGCAGAGAAAATAGCAAAGCTGGCAGCCGGGCCGATGTATCTTTTTGCCAAGATCACGCATCCGCTTGTTTGGTTATTAAATAAATTGAGCGGCGCATTCTTTTTTATTTTCAATATTAAAAAATCAACAGATGATGCGGTAACGGAAGAAGAGATCAAAACAATGATCTCAGAAGGCACAGAAGCGGGGACCATTGAAGAAGAAGAAAGGGAGATCATTGAAAGGGTTTTTCATTTGGGCGACCGGAACATTACTTCACTCATGACACATCGCAGTGATATCATCTGGTTCGACCTGGAAGACACGGAAGAAAAAATAAAAGAAAAGATCATTTCCGAACCGCACTCTGTTTATCCTATTTGCGATGGAGAGATCGACAATATCAAAGGGATCGTTTCCATTAAAGACATGTATGTAACAGATGATATGACCAAGTTCAAAGTCGTGATGAAACCCGCCATGTTTGTTCCCGAAAACAATACGGCTTACCAGCTCCTGGAAAAATTCAAACAAACGAAACAACACTCCTGTTTTATTGTGGATGAATATGGAACGATGCAGGGACTGATCACGTTAAATGACATATTGGAAGCGATCGTTGGTGATATTCCCCAGCCTGACATCACGGACTACGAAGTAATGGAAAGAGAAGATGGAAGTTATTTGGTAGATGCCCAGATCCCGTTTTACGATTTTCTTTCCCGCTTTGATAAAGAAGAATGGATGAATGAAGGAGAACATGAATTTGATACACTCGCTGGTTTTATTTTACACGAACTTGAACGCATTCCTCATGCCGGCGACAAGTTCGACTGGAGAGGATTCAAATTCGAAATCATCGATATGGATGGACACAGGATCGATAAGGTCCTTGTCAATATCAGTATTGAAATTCGGCAGGAGATGGATTGAACCTTTCAACGCTGTTATAATTTTTGACTTGCTACGCCTTCCGAATCATCATAAAAATTCCCTTGTTGTTTATTTTCCCTTTAAATCAAAATCTCTTTTATATTTGGGCGGTAAGAAAATGTAAAGAAAAGCTATGGACGCATGTAAGAATTGTGGTGAACCCCTAGAAAAAAATTATTGTGCTTTTTGCGGACAAAAAGCTTCGGTAAAACGGATCGAATTAAAACACTTGTTGCATGATATTCCTCATGCTATTTTTCACGTCGATAGCGGATTCTTTTATAATGTGAAACATCTTTTCATAAGACCCGGCGCTGCAATAAAAGATTATTTGGCGGGCCAGCGTAAGTTTTTTTTCCATCCCATTACTTATCTCGCTATACTTATGGTGTTTAATTATTTTGCTGTAAAGATCACCAACCTGCATTATTATGATGAAGCTGAGTTACTTAAGATGAGTCCCAAAGAGGCTGCACTGATCAAACAATATGATGCAACTCAGTGGTGGTTTCTTGAACATACTTACCTGTATATGCTCATAGCGATCCCCGCATGTACACTATTTTGCTACTTTTTCTTCCGTTTGTTCAAATACAGATTCAATATCGCAGAGAATTCGATCATCGTCATGTTCATAATTGCACAGGGCGTTTTGCTGCAAAGCACGCTTTACCTTGTAACAGGATGGGTGCACAACGGCTCTTTTATAAGAGCCATAGAAATGCTAAATGTTGTCAATTTAGTTTCTTATGCTTCTTATGCAGTTTATAGTCTTGTTGCCCCCGTAAAGAACAAACTCTGGATAACGTTAGTCTCTGTGATAGGCGGTGGCATTATTTTATCGTTGATGGTCGCATCAGCATACTGGCTGCTCTACTTAAGCGAGATTTTCGCCTGAAAAACCAGAATAAAAAGAAAAACCCCGAATTTCATAGATCGATGACAATTAAATTATTTTCAATTTGATGCGCTGCCTCCTGGTTATTGCCTGCATACCGGCTGTGATTCTTGCATGCAACGATGGACCTTCCAAAGAAAAACTGGTCGGGATGGAAAATAAAAGACATGGCCTACGCCGGAGATTCTATTATAGGAACTGCCACGTTCTCCCAAACGAATACTTTGGTGGTTAAAACTATTATTCGCGGTAAAACGGTTGATTCGGTAAATGGAAGCTATGAACTTTCAAATGACAATAAATTTCTTACAACAAAGCTCAACGCAAAAACGTCCAAATTTGAAAAAACAAAACTTACCAAAGACATTCTCGAATTAAAAGGAGAGCATAAAATGAATACGACTGTTTATATACGCTATGAAGATTAAAACTCCATCTTCGCCGCAGTTGCCGGATAATCGAGCTTTGTACTTTTTCTTTCACCTTTCACGATCACATGGATAATATTCACCTGGTCATCAAACATATCATGCATGATCGTATTGACGATATTGACATTCTTTACTGAACTGATATTATCCACCTGCAGGTAAGAATAAACCACCACATCTTCTTTTTCATAACCGACGAAACTCAGTTGCGCGGGTTTGGCATCCGCCGTTATTTGCAGGTGTGATTTAATGTATTCAAATATCTTCTTGTTATTACCTGCCGTATCCTTCCCGCTAACAAGGTCCACTTTAGCCTTATTTATTTTACTCAGAATACTTTCAAAATCATCCCAAAAAGTTTTGCAGGTGATCTCCAGTGTCTTATCCGCCGCATTATGATCGATTTCTACGGTTGCAAGATGAAGCGGATGGATGGCTTTTTCTGTAAATAAATTCTCTTTTTTCCCATTGGCAAACAATAAAATGCAAGAAAAGGGTACCAACAGCCATTTATAGAACTCTATTGCCATTAACCAAATTAATTTTTATTACCACAAAAGTCTGCTTTATTTTGATGCCCTGTTAAGGATTGTTGTTAATATTTTATGGATGGCATTGCAGCAGGCAGTTTTCAACTATGAGTGATTTTTCGTTTTATTTCAGAATTGGCTGGCAACATATTATAGGCCGTGATGCATTAGATCACCAGCTCTTTATTTTGGCGCTGGCTGCTATTTATGTGATCAAAGACTGGAGGCAGGTGCTAATTCTTGTCACAGCCTTTACGATCGGGCACTCCGTTACATTATTTTTAAGTGTTAAGGAAATAATTACAATTAACAGCAATTGGGTAGAGTTTTTGATACCCTGTACCATCATTTTTACAGCCATCACCAACTTGTTTCTGAAAAAGTTCACACCAAAAACTATCCGTATCAATTATTTTTTAGCATTGTTCTTTGGACTGATACATGGATTAGGTTTTGCAAATACGATCCGCCTCGCATTGGCCAGTGACCAAAGCCTTGGCTGGGGGTTGTTTGGCTTTAACGTGGGATTGGAAGCAGGGCAAATAGTCGTCGTGTTGATCATCCTGCTTATATCATTCATTGTCTTGAGTGTTTTTAAAGTAAATCGCAGGGAGTGGGTAATATTTGCATCAGCCTGTGCTTTTAGCAACGCAATAGTAACAGCCATTGAAAGATGGCCATCATAGATAACAGTTTATTAAATAAAACCAGTAACAAAAATGAAACGTATCATTTTATTTTTTGCTTTCAGTTTTGCAGTTTATGGGATTGCATTTTCCCAGGACATAAAAAACAATGCAAACAGTAATCATGCAAACAAGTTTGAGCAATTAGGAACGAT
>DASVAM010000636.1:0-3349 GCA_036376375.1 Chitinophagaceae bacterium | reverse complement strand
AGCAGAAGATGAATATGGACGATTAATGCCAATACTCGGAACTGTAGATGATGGCATTTTAGGATTTCGTGATCCCGTTACGGAAAATCCGGCAATGAACAGCACCGAGATCTGGGAGATGTATAATGAAACAATGGATGCGCATCCTATCCATCTTCATCTTGTAAGCATGCAACTCATCAGCAGGCAAAAATTCCATGCAAGGATCAATGAAGAGAATGGTAAACCGACCGATATCAGGTTGATCGGTCAACCACAATACCCGGGTCCGGATGAACAAGGATGGAAAGATACGTGGGTGATGAATCCGAGGGAAGTAACAAGGGTCATTGCAAAGTTTGACCGACCGGGATTATATGTCTGGCATTGTCATATTCTTTCTCATGAAGAGCATGATATGATGCGACCATTCTTTGTTGGAGAATTGAATGATCCTGTTGTAAAGAAAACGGCTGTTCCTGGTAAAGAAATTGCAGAAACTGAATTGCAACTGAGAGTAATGCCCAATCCTTTCAGCAATTATGTCACTATTCAATTTAATTTAACTGATACAAAAAAGGTAAGCATCAGGCTATATGACAACAAAGGAAGTTTAGTAAAACAAATTGATGACGGCGAAAAACCAGCGGGGTTGCAACGGATTTCTATTGATGGCGGCAATATGGCAAATGGAATTTATTTCTGTGAGATATTAATAAATGAACAAAGAATATTGAGAAAGCTGGTGTTGCAGAAATAGACCTATGTTTGATGAAACTGTTTTGGTGGGGTGGACTAACTCAGCGCGGTGAGTCCACCCCCATTTGTTTATTTACAATTATCGAACATCCGGCCGCCGTCCCGCCTCAGGCCTATCGTATGGACACACCTGGTAAGAAAGGGAACACTGATAACACGGATTTAAGGGATTTACATGGATAATGATTATTTTTCTATCAAGTTCTTTATGTCAACTATAGAATGATTCATGTTCAGAAAAAATACTTCAGATGAAATATGAAGAATTAACGAGTAAAATTATCGCTGATTGAAATGGGCCTTAAGGCAGAAATGGAAAAAAGGATTCTTGTTTATTATAAAACCCATATTGTTGGCGATTACTCGTCCGATATAACGGTTGAAGACGTTATAATATGTGAACTAAAACCGCTGAAAGCTTACAGGAGGCCGATGAGAATCAGCTTATCAATTATTCAAAATCCACCAATATTGAAGTAGGATTGCTCTTTAACTTTGGCAAAAAGCCAGAAGTGAGAAGAAAAGTGTATGATAACGAGCGGAAGTTCTGGCGTACAACAAGAATAGGTCAAATTGAATAAATTAATTTTAAAATCTGTGCTGATCCATACAATCTGTGTCGTCCGTGTTCCAAAAGATGTGTCCACACGATAGGCCTCAGGCGGGAGGGACAGTGAACACTCCACTATCGCGGTACAATGAGCACTCTGCACTTCGTTACAGTCCTTTTTTATTTTACGCAAAGGCCAATTCTCATTTCAATACATCCACCAGCCAGTTTGTTACGGTAGGTATGATATCAGGATGCTTATTGAATATGGGTACGCCATGGGCACCATTGCTATATGCTTTCGCCATACTGGAAGGATTCTTTGATAATTTTATTACTGCATCAAGCTCCTTCACAGCTGCGACTTCATCACCATTCTCTATTGCCAATATGGGTACCCCGGGGTGCGATTTGATATAGGTAGCCGCTTGCTCCGGCATTGGACCTGTAAGTAAGAACAAGGCTTTTATTCTATTATTTCTTATTGCCAGCTGCATTGAATTGGAAACACCGCAACTGGCTCCCCCTGCTGCCATGCGATCTTTATCAACGCCAGGCTGAACAATTAGTTTTGCGAATGCTGAATCAACATCAGCTTTTATATGCTCATAAAGATTACCGTTGGCGGGAGTTTCACCGTATCCTCTGTAATCAAACGTGAGTACATGTATTCCTTTATTAGCCAGAGAGGCGGCAAGCGATTGCCAGCTTTTGCGATCCAAATTGCATTGATGCAATAACAATATACCGGGACCCGGCTTGCCAGGCGAATAATATGTTGCCTTCAACTTAATTCCATCTGCAGCCAGGATATCCAGTTTTGTTTCTCCTGGAGTTTGTTCATCCTGAAGATTCGGAGCCGGTTCATTGCTGTTTTGGTTTGGACAAATAGATGATGAATTGATGAGGCACAATTGCAGCAGCGCAACAGGGATGAAAAATTTCATGACGTATTACTTTATTCAAGTTTACTAAAACGTTTCATCAAAAGATTAACTAACATTACGAAATGGCTTGAGCAAAGGATGAATGGCGAGTCATTGAAAATGTTATTCCTTTTTACGTTCGTCGATGGCTTCATCGCCTAAATTTTTCAGGCGGATTAACATACCTCTTGATTTGCTTATTGCAAACCTGTAAATATCTACTCTTATCCAGAAAGCATTTAATAGCTGCGGATCTGTATTTATAATTTGAAACTTCACTTCTGGCCGATCAAAGCTTTTATAATAGTTCGATGAATCCAAATTCGTCATGTTCCCGCTGTCATTCGATTATATTGCCATTGATGCAGGGCAAGACCCCTCGCTGACGGAAATTATCTTGGTCACCACTTCCCCTCCAAAAATTCCCTGACTCGGCGGATAAAATCATCCCGGTTAGCAGGTATAGCCGACGGCACATGGCCACCATTGGGAACAATCCACAACTTTGCTTTAGGCATGTGCTGAAACATTTCCCATGCATTCGATACAGGAGCGATCGGATCATTGTCTCCATGAATAATTAAAACTCTTGCGGTAACCGTTGCCAATACATCGGGCGTAAATGACGGATCGCCATACAATTTTCTGAAATTCCAGAATTGACGTTCAAGCACAATTGCTTTTTGCTGCCCATGTTCCCGGATCCGGTTCTGGTTTGTTTGATTTTTGGCGGGGTCAGCGACTGCTGTGATCACCTCCCTGGTTGTTTTTGAATAATACACCTGGCTACCGATCACTACCATTTTCTTTACCAGCTGGGGTCGGATTGTGGCGATATACGTTGTAATAAAACCACCGGAACTTATTCCCATGATGTTTATTGAATCAATCTGCAATCGATCCAACAATCCGATAATGTATTCCGCTGCTCTTTTGTGCAAATAAACTTCGGTGGTATCCATGAAGTCCGACCTGCCATGACCGGGCAGGTCCATTGCTATTACCCTGTAATTTTTTGCAAACTCCCGAATATATGGTTCCCAATGAGAAGTGGTTCCGCCAAATCCATGTAATAGCAGCAACGGCACACCTCTACCGGTATCTTCATAATAGAGTTTAACGTTATTTACAGTTA
>DASVAM010000625.1:0-3273 GCA_036376375.1 Chitinophagaceae bacterium | reverse complement strand
AGGTTTAAATTCCACTTTTGGTAATTCTCTTTTTTCTCCTGCCAGTACCACCGGATCTTTCGCCATATAATACATATCAAACAAAATAGCTTCAGCAGGGATATCTTTCATGTAAATGTCTTTGATAAAGATGTTCTCCACCATGCCACCGCGGCCTCTTGTCGTTTTAAAGCGAAGACCAATATCTGCGCCAACAAATGTGCAATTGCTTACATAGATATTTCGTGCGCCACCGCTCATCTCGCTGCCGATCACAAATCCCCCGTGAGAAGCGTACACTGTGCAACCACGAATGATAACATTTTCAGTTGGCTTTCCTCTTTTCCTTCCTTCCGCATCACGGCCACTTTTCATGCACAATGCGTCATCTCCAACATCAAAGACGGAATTTTCGATCAATACATTTTTACAACTCTCAACATCAATGCCGTCACCGTTTTGCGCATACCATGGATTTTTTACAAAAACATTTCGCACGGTCAGGTTCTCACACATTAAAGGATGCAAACACCAGGCGGGTGAGTTTTGAAAAGTCACCCCTTCGAGCAAAACGAGTTTACAATTGGTAAGCAATAACAAATTAGGGCGAAGGAAATCTTTGATGCTTTCGTAAAATGCTTTATCCTTTTCGGCGGAGATCATACCGGGATTAGCAGGCATCTTACTCCCTTTCATAAATGCCTCGGAAGGATACCATGTCTTTTTATCATCACTTAAAACCCCACCAGATTCAATTTTCTTTTTCCATTGACTGGCAGTCAGCTTATCAGATTTTACAGCACGCCACACGTCGCCATTACCATCAATGATCCCTTTGCCGGTTATCGCAATATTAGATGCATTGGTTGCGGAGATTGGTGATTGATTACGCATTTGTGGTAACCCTTCCCAGTTTGCTTCAACAAGCGGGTATTCATTTTTATCCGGCGTAAACAATAAGGTGGCACCATTTGCCAAATGGAGATTGATATTATTCTTTAAAACTATCGGGCCTGTCAACCATAAACCGGGCGGGATCAAGACGACACCGCCACCCTTTTTGCTTAATGCATCAATCGCCCCATTGATGCTTTTTGTGTTTAAAGTATTGCCATCTGCAACGGCACCATATTTTTTAATGGTAACTGTATCTTTTCTAAAAACGGGAGATTTAATGACCGGGAGCTTTTCCTTTTGAGCAAAAACAAAAAGAAAAGCAACTGTACACAATTTCATCAGGATAACCTTTTTCATGTGGCAATATCGGCTTTAAGGGTTTAATCGAATTACAATTCTACTTTATTATTCGCTGTTAATCAGCGTTTTCAGGCCAATTTATTTACGCAAACGATGCCGGGAACGCTGCCGGTTAAGGTCATGGTTCCGGAGGTGGGTTAATGCGAACCAAACCTTGCTATTGGGTTACTCTGACAGCTTGCCTCGCCAGTAATCTCCAACCACCATTTCCTTTCTGCCAGATCAATAAGATCTTTAGATGCACTTCACCTGGTCTACCGCCATCATTTGTCTTAGCCTTGAATGTGTGTCGAACGATAGCCACCTTATCACTAACACTGATAGCTTGGTCAGTCAGATCGATGGATACAAAATCTGAAGCGCCACCGGCGAGTTTTTCTATGAATTGTTTTTTGTCTTCGACCAGACCGCTGCTGTGCCCATAACTGAGCTTTTCATTTGTTAGCTTTTCTAATACTGCTTTATCTCCATTCACCATCGCATTACGTAATTGCTCAACCGCGTCGGCTACAGCTTTTTCATCTTTTGTCTGTCCAAAAGAGATCGTATTAAAAAAAACGATCCCCATCGTTACGAAAATTAATTTCACACGCATAGTTTATGTTTTTAAAATCTGTTTGCCATCGGTACGAGGTCTGTGAGCTCACTGATCTTAACCGGACGTTTCTCCTTAATACTTTTTCTTGCTGCAATCCCGATCAAAATACTCATGGCACCTTCTCTTGTTCCTGCCATCACGTGATGAGGGTTGTCGTTCTTATCAATGAATATTCTCCGCTGCATGCGAATGTCACCGCCACCATGCCCGCCCCTTATTTTTGGCGTTGTATAAATTTCATAATTTCTTGCGAAGTTGTCCCATGTAATTATTTCCCTTACTTCACCCGCAATCGCATCATCAGCATTACTCATTTCAATTGCATGTCGTTTCGCCTGGTCATCCGGTGTCTTCTGCATGTAGGGAATATCTTCCCAGGTTTCTATCCTTCCTTTCATACCATTAAAAGCGATTTGCCAGCCCTCATAAGGTGAATATGTCGTAAGCGAATAATTTACAATAACTCCATTGGCATAGATGATCTGGGCGCTCATCTTATCATAAATATCAATTTCATTACTCCATACGCAGCCATCGCGGATATAGCCATCGTGGTGCTCATTATTTACATAAAGATTTACGTTTTGCTGATTAGCCGTTATATCCCAGAAGAATTTGCAGTTCGGCTTATGCTCACAGCCGCGGCATTTGGTCCCGCGAAAAGGATTGTTTCTCCCATAATGTTCCAGGGCGCCATAAGCACTTACGACCACCGGTTCGCTATTCAGCCACCAGTTGACCAGGTCAAAATGATGCGTCGCTTTATGCACCCACAACGAACCACCTTTTGCCATTCGCCCATGCCAGCGACGGAAATAATCAGCGCCATGATGCACATTCAGGTACCAGTTGAAATCTACAGAAGTGATCTTTCCAACCCTGTCTGCTGCCAGCAACTCCTTTAACTGCATAGCATGTACACTATGGCGGTAGTTAAATGCTACTACCACTTTCTTGCCCGACTTTTTTTCTGCTTCTAAAATTCTTCTACATTTTACCTCGTCGGTTGTCATCGGCTTTTCCGTGATCACATTAAAACCCACATCCAGCGCTTTTACAATTATCTCATCATGTGTGGAATCAACTGTTGTGACAATTACAATATCAGCTTTCACTTCTTTCAGCATCGTATCCACACTGGTAAAAGACGGACATGTAGCGTTCATATACTTTTTTACAAACTCCAATCTTCCGGGATTGATGTCACATAATCCTACAAATTCACAATTAGGAAAATTCCTGGCAAGGTCACGGCCCCAAAATCCCGAGCCCCTGGAACCAGTACCCACTAAAGCAAGTTTGATCTTTGTATCTGATGCTGCAGCAAATGAAGTAAATGGATGCAGCATCAATGAAGCACCGGCAGCGGCCGTGTACTTTACAAAACTTCTTCTTTCCATATGGCGTATTTTATAATGAACTAAACTGTATTGCTATTA
>DASVAM010000623.1:0-6850 GCA_036376375.1 Chitinophagaceae bacterium | reverse complement strand
TGCAAAGAAGAACCTGATCAAAGTTCCGATCATGCATGGAACAATTCCCCATGATCAGCTGGCTAAAGAAGGTGCTGCGAAAGTTTTAGTAAAGCCCGCAGCCCATGGTACGGGTGTAATTGCAGGTGGTAGTATGCGTGCTGTATTGGAAAGTGCTGGTGTGACAGACGTGTTAGCTAAATCACTTGGATCTGCCAATCCGCATAACGTGGTAAAAGCAACGTTCAAAGCTTTAGCCATGTTGCGGGAGCCTATTTCAGTGGCTAAGACAAGATCATTGGGATTGAAGAAAGTATTTAATGGATAAATAAGTTTGAAGTTTGGGGTTTGAAATTCGAGGTTCAGGTTAACCCAACATCAAACATCGAACATCGAACATCAAATATATGAGTATGAAAAAGATAAAGATCACTTTAGTAAAAAGTCCGATCGACAGGCCGGAGCGCCAGAAAAAAACACTGAAAGCTCTTGGCTTGAATAAGATGAATGCAACTAAAGAAGTGGAAGCGACTCCGCAGATCTTAGGAATGGTTCGTAAAATGAATCACCTGGTATCTGTAGAAGAGGTGAAAGGTTAAGGGTTAATCTTAATAGGCACCAGATAATTAATCATTAACCAATAATAATTAACAAACAAAGCGAGCCCCGTTCCGATAGTTATCGGAAGCTTTCGGGGCGATGAGTAAAAAATAAAAGCAACAATGAAATTACATCAGTTAAGACCTGCAAAGGGCGCAACACAAAAAGAAAAGAGAATTGGTCGAGGTGAAGCTTCCGGGCATGGCGGCACATCTACAAAGGGTAACAAAGGTGGACAAAGCCGTGCCGGCTACAAAAGAAAAATGGCGCATGAAGGTGGGCAGATGCCAATTCAGCGTCGTATTCCAAAACGGGGCTTTACTAATATTCATCGTGTTGAGTATAAAGTATTAAACCTTGGACAGCTTGATCAACTGTCTGAAAAATATGGTATCAAAGAATTCTCGCTGGAGAATCTGTATAGCAACAAGCTGATCAGCCAAAACGATAAGGTAAAAGTTTTAGGGAACGGGGAAGTCAAAGGAAAGTTCACCTTTAAGGTGAACGCTGTAAGCGAAAAAGCAAAAGCTGCGATCGAAGCGGCGGGTGGCTCAATTGAAATTCTTGGTTGATTTTCCGTAACTTGCAATGGCGCATGTTAAATGCGTCTTTTTTGTTTTAAGATATTTAAATCGCTCTGCATCCGTGAAAAAATTATTTAAAACACTGAAAAATATCTGGAGTATAGAGGAATTGCGCAGCAAGATCCTTTTTACTCTTGCTTTAGTATTTATATACCGTGTCGGTGCGCATATCGTTTTACCGGGTATTGATCCGGATGGCATCGCAAAACAAATGGAGGGTTCCAAGGGCGGAATTCTTGGTTTGATCGATACGTTTGCGGGTGGTGCATTTTCGCAGGCATCTATTTTTGCTTTGGGTATCATGCCCTATATCTCTGCTTCGATCTTTATGCAATTGATGACTGTATTGGTTCCTCAGATGCAGAAATTACAAAAGGAAGGGGATAGCGGTAGAAAAAAGATCAACCAATGGACCCGCTACCTTACCGTCGCTGTTACGATCGTCCAGGCCTCTGCCTATGTTACATACCTGAATGAGATGACAAGAACCGGGGGCAGGATCCCCGGGTTTGAGCCTTACTTCTGGTATACAACTGTGATCGTATTAACTGCCGGCACCCTGTTTGTAATGTGGTTGGGCGAAAAGATTACTGATAAAGGTTTAGGCAATGGAACCTCATTGATCATCATGGTTGGTATCCTTGCACGATTACCGCAGTCAATTGCCCAGGAATTCGTTTCAAAGTCTGCCGGCGCCGCAGGTGGTGGTATTCTGATTTTCATTATTGAGATCTTCATATTAATTGCGATCATTCTTGGATGTATCTTACTGATACAGGGCACACGGAAAATTGCATTGAATTATGCCAAACAAATTGCCGGTGGTAACAGGCAGTTTACCGGAGCAAGACAATTTTTGCCGATTAAAGTGAACAGCGCCGGCGTAATGCCGATCATCTTTGCACAGGCGATTATGTTCTTACCAACTTTGTTCTCTTATTCTAACTCAGATACCGGGAAAGGTATTGGTAAAGTGTTTTCTGACCATACCAATTTCTGGTACATGGTGGTATATGCAACCGTCGTTATTGGATTTACTTTTTTGTATACCGCCTTAATATTTAATCCCAAGCAAATTGCTGATAACTTAAAGCAGAATAACGGATTTATTCCGGGAGTGAAACCCGGACAGCCAACCGCAGATTATATCGGCGCAGTAATGGACAAAGTCACATTGCCCGGGGCCGTGTTACTTGCTTTTGTCGGTATTTTACCGGGTATTGCGCAATTATTGGGAGTTACACAGGGATTTGCAAACTTTTTTGGAGGAACTTCCTTGTTGATCATGGTGGGGGTGGTTCTTGATACACTCCAGCAAATAGAGACACAGTTGCTCATGCGTCAATATGATGGCTTGATGAAGAGCGGAAGGATACAAGGAAGACAAACGCTTACCCAGGCATCGGTATAATCACTCACGAGCCACAGCTAACATCTTTTATTAATTTTGAATAATGGGTGGCGAAGTGAACCTCTCTTATTGGGGAGATTGCTTCGTCCCTGATTTACTCTGAATACAAAATTCGTCACACCAGGGACTCGCAAATAAATGATCGTTATTAAGACACATGCAGAAGTTGAATTGATGCGGCAAAGCGCCTTGCTTGTGAGCAATACACTTACGGAAGTTGCTGCTATTCTTAAGCCAGGAGTCACTACTATTTCACTTGATAGAATGATCGGTGAATATATTCGTGATCATCACGCTGTCCCCTCCTTTCTTAATTATAACGGGTATCCTTACAACTCCTGCATCTCAGTAAATGATGTGGTTGTTCATGGGTTTCCCAACAAAAAGGAATTAAGAGAAGGCGATATCGTTTCGGTGGATATCGGTGTAATATTAAATGGGTGGCACGGTGATCATGCTTATACTTTTGCAATTGGTGACCCTGGAAAAGATGTGATGCAATTAATTAAAGCAACAAAAGAATCGTTGTATAAAGGGATCGAAAAAGCTATCACAGGGAATCGTATTGGTGATATTTCTTTTGCGATCCAGGAGCATACGGAGAAAAAATATGGCTACGGGGTGGTAAGAGAATTAGTGGGTCATGGTTTGGGAAAGAACATGCATGAGGACCCGCAAGTGCCAAATTACGGCAAACGGGGAAGTGGTGCTAAACTAAAGGATGGAATGGTGCTGGCGATCGAACCAATGATAAACCTGGGTAAAAAAGAAGTATATACTGAAGATGATGGCTGGACGGTCCGAACAAAAGACGGAAAGCCATCCGTTCACTTTGAACATGACGTTTGCATAAGAAAAAACCGGGCCGATATTCTTTCTGATTATACGCCAATAGAAGCTGCTGAAAATGCGAACACGAATCTATTCAGCAGTTATAAGCTTTCAGTAACTGCCGATTAAGATTTTACGACTCGTGCAAATTACTTTTTTGATTTGCGGGGAGAGTGATGCTGATCGTAGAGCCTTTTCCCTTCTCACTTTGGATATGTAAGGTTCCTCCGGTCATTTTTAAGAGGTCCTTAATGATAAGATATCCTAATCCATGTCCCTTACGCCTGTCAACATTCGCAGCGGTAATAATTATTTCATCGGCAGTAATATGCTCCACCTGATCCTGCGTCATTCCAACGCCGGGATCTTTCACCCATATTTTTACAAAACCGTTTTCTTTTTCTGCGCCGATCAGGATTTCTCCCCGCTCAGAAAAATTGATGGCGTTGGTCAGGAGATTATATACCAGGATCTTCAATGGCTCATAATATTGATACATCGTAAGGTGCTGGGGAGCCATGTTTTTTAAAACAAGGTGTTTTTGATGCGCAAGCGATTTTAAAATTCCTATTACCTGCGATACCATTTCATGAATCTCGAAATTTTCACGGGCAAGTCGTCTGTGTTCGTTCTGGTATTTGATCCAGTTTAAGATATTGGTGGAAAGCATTTGCAATTCCTGCGAAGTGTTTGCCATTTCTTCGAGTGTTTCTTTTTGTAATTCTTCTGACATCACATTTCTCTTTTCGATCAGGTTTTTACCGGCTGCCGTTAAGAATTTCAGCGGCGTCACAATATCATGGCTAATTATGGAGATCAATCTTGTTTTGATGCTGTCATTTTTTTCCAGCACTTCATTTTTCAACTGGAGCTCTTTTGTTTTTTCTGAAACCTGTTTTTCCAGCCATAGTTGTTTGTTTTTTAATTGTCTTGTTCTCAGATTTACGTACACCAACACAAGACCTGCGGCTGCCAATACGATCAGAATATTGAACCACCACATCAAATACCATGGGGTGGGAATGTTGAAGCGAATCGTTTTATAGGAATAGTTATTGATTCCAAAGCCATTAAGTTTTCTTATACGTAAAGTATAGTCACCCGGGTCAAGATTATTAAAGAGGATCACAGGATCGACATCTGTATTCAGGGGTTTCCAGATAAGAGAGTCATTAAGCTGGTATTCGATATAAATATTTTCTTTATTACACCATGCGGGAAAAGCCAGATTAAAGGAGAGAGTTTCTGTTTTGGAAGGTATCGTGAGGACATCGTTTTGCTCGAAATCGATCTCCAGACTGTCAGCCTTTATATTGTCAATGAAGATTTTCCCTTCGGGCAATATGGGTTTTGCTTTTTCCGGATCGACCCAAAGTAGTCCGTCCATGGTTGGAAAGGAGAGAGTTTTACCGGGTAGCCGGATAGCACACGGATTGCAGCCGCCATTCATTTCTATCATATCCATCCCGTCATTTTTCCCGAAATAATGATAATAAACAGTTGTTGAATTATTTTCATAAGCATTGATAAGCTCATCAATTTTTGCTTTGAAAAGACCCCGGTTTGTACTTATCCAGCAATAGCCTTCATCGTCCGGCATAAAACAATGACTATATGCAAGGTGTTTTCGTTTATCAAGTGCGATTGATTTCAGAACTCCATTTTTCCAGATAAAAATTCCTTTGCCATATGATCCAAAGAAAATGTAGTCACGATACTTCCAGGTAGAACGAATACAGGATCCGGGAGTTTTCAATAGCGTATCCATTCTTTTGCCGGCTATGCTGAACTTAATAATACCCGAGCAAGTGGCAAGAAGAAATACGCCTGGTTCTATTTCTTCAGCCCCATAGCTACTGGTACCGTAAGAAACCTGAGGATGACGATAGACGTATTGTAACGAATCATTAATAAGCCACGCTACTCCATATTCAGTGACCAACAATTTTTTGCCATCGGACGTTTCCCTGACAATAGCTTCACCGCAGGGTATCCGGGGATATGCTTTAGTCTGCCCTGTTTTCATGTCATAGCTGTGAAGGCAAACGAAGCCGATTACGGGATGATGCTGAGAGTACCATAAAATTGAATCACTGGTTATTGAAGTGAAGTAAGTGAATTTTCCATTGATGGGATGGCCTGAATTACCCGGTGAATTATTGCCGATTTCTATTCCTTCATTCGTGAGCACATTGCCATTTTCAAGCAGTATTTGTGAGTAATATGAATTTCGCTGATTGAATCCGGTGCCCTTCATGGCATCAACACGGTTCTGGCTGATCACAATAATGCCTTTTGAATCTGTGCCAAGAAATAATAGTTTTTTTTGCAAGCTGTATTGTACAAATTCAATTAATGCATCAACAGGCATATCGTCACATATTTGCGTTGCTTTGATCTTGTCCCCGGATAACGATAAAAGCCAGGCCCTTGTTTTATTTATCAAAATGGGATTTTCCATTCCATTTACCCAGTATATCCTGCCGCTATTGTCAGGTAATATAAGGGTGTTCTCATCCGCGTCTATGATCGGAAATGATCTATTGAACGAGGGGTCATCATTTAAGTCCCGCAATTCTCCTTTATCACTCCAAAAAAAACATTTATCATTTAACTTAAATGCATACCTGGCATTCCGGGTGCTGTCAGCATACCGCACTGGCTCATTCATGCCCGTCCGGAAAGTATACAGCTTATTTGTATGAATGATATAAGTGGATGTATCACTTGTTGACAGTGTATTATCAAATAATAAGTTAAACGGCAGGTTGCTTGTGTAATTCGTGGGGTCATAATAAAATTTGTCGGAAACGGAGATCGTATACATCTTTCTATAAGTTTGCTTTTGAGCTTCGTTGTATCTCTGTTGCAGGGATAGCTCGTTATTTTTAATAAAAAACAAATTGCCGGATTGATCGGCAGCATAAATTTTTCCCCCGTTGTTTTTCACAATGAATAACATTCTTTCCGATTCGATAAAAGGGGTGTTCTCAATCGTAAAGTTGGTAAAGTCTAATCCATTAAAACGGGATATTCCAGCTTCGGTCGCTATCCATAAAAAACCGGTGTGCTCGTCCCATTGCAACCCTTTGATACCATTAGAGGGCAAACCGTTCTCCGTTGTATAATAGCTGGTACGAAAATTTTTCCGTTGTGAAAAGATTTTACAACACGTGGTTAAGAAAAAAATAAGGAGAAAAATAAAGTATTTCATAGCAGTCGCAGCAATTTACTGCATCCTGCTTAATAATTCACATTATAAAGGGTAGCCAATTCGATCAGCTCTTTTATGTTGCTGGCGTTGGTCTTTTCGTAAATGCGATTTTTGATCGTAGAAACCGTATTCATCTTTAAGTTCAGCGTTTCGGCAATTCCTTTTGTGCCGACCCCTTTAAGAACATAATGAAGGATTTCCAGTTCTCTTGGAGCCAGTAGTGAAAATGGG
>DASVAM010000621.1:0-5427 GCA_036376375.1 Chitinophagaceae bacterium | reverse complement strand
AAATATTTAAGCAAATGTCCAGAAGACCCGAAATAAAAATGATTGAATTGATGTTATCTTCTGCAACAAAACCTATTCGTCCTATTGATCCATTTTTGGATATTGGAAATACGGCAAAAAATAAAATAAATGAAAATACTTTCCCAGAGTTAACGTATACTACGTTTAGAGAAGCGGAGGGAATGATTCATTTTCTCGACGGTTTACGTGAACTATCGGGGGGAAAGCCCATTGGAATAAGACTTTCTGTTAGTAGCAAGAAAGAATTTAATAAAATCTGTTACGCCATTCGCAAAACACATCTTGTACCTGATTTTATTACTATCGAAGGGTCTCTTGAAACGGCTACCGGTGATCATTCAGGCGAGCGGATGCACACGGAAATGCCCCTATACGAAGCTATATTATTCGTTACACAGACTCTGCAATTCTACGGATTAGAAAAAGAGATTAAAGTCATTGTTTCGGGAAGAATTATTTCAAGTCTTGATACTTTAAAAGCCCTCGCAGTAGGAGCTAATGCAATCTGCACTGACATCCATGAGTATAGAACTATTAAATACCCAGATCCCGACAGAAAAATATCGTCACTTTACGAAGCAGCGGATATAGATATTCTTCATCGCAAACATCTCAAAGAAACACTTCAGGCTATGAGAGTCTGCGGGTTTGCGAATGTAAGTGATATTACCTTATCAAAGCTTCTCGTCAAGCTGGATTCCCTACATTTAAAAAGGTTCGGGGAATTAAAGGGCATTACTTTATATCCAGGCATTGTAAAAAAGATGTATCATTCAGAAATAGAATCGTATCATCTTCAGGAAAAAAAAAGAAAGGAATATATGAAAGGATAAACGCTAACTGAAAAGCAAATTTAAGCTACTGAAGACGGACTTTTGATCAGGTCATAACGGTGCTCCGTACAGGTGCCCCAGACGCGGAATGGACCTTGTTCCTGCAAAATGAATCCCGACCAAATAACCAATGACGATAAGCTTTCTGCCGGCATTCATTTATCCGCAGGCAACGGAATAAATTCCTTATTGTCATTACGTGGCAGATGATTCTACCCCGCTCCAATCTTCTTTCGCGTTCAATTGCTATTTACAGGAGGCACATAATTCCATCGGAAAAATTGTTGGCCGATACTTTAAATTTAAATAATGAAGAGTGCATTTAATCTTACCTTGCCAATGAGATATATTATTTACCGTATACACAATAAAAATTATGCAAGCATACACTACACTTTCTGAAACGATGAATGAATTGCGCAAGGAAGGTTATACGGAAGACTTCAATCTTCAACAGAATTGCCTTGAATGCCGCAACGGACAGTTCAAAGTATTTGCCAATGAATTTAAGGTGGACAAATTTTTCCGGTTTGAAGGCGCCAGCAATCCATCGGATTCATCCATTCTTTATGCCATATCCTCGGACAGCAAAAATCTGAAAGGTGTCCTGGTTAATGCCTACGGCATCTACAGCGAACCGGTGACTGATGAGATATTGGAAAAACTCGAAATACGAAAGTAATCTACAATGTATGAGCATTGCATGTGATACAGTTATAACCGACAGAAGATAATTAACATTTAAATGAATGTGGAAGGAATGAACGATTGCGCAATGTTATCTGGTCACTTGCACCTTACTTCTTGCGATTCTGGCAAACAATTTTGCTTTGCGCTGATGAGGACGCCATTCATAAAGCAACAGATCTGCCGGTCTCCAAAGTGCAACCCAACCCAGAATAATAAAAAACTCTCTCAGGGTTATCAGTAATGCATTTTCAGAAAGGAAACTCTTTAAAGTTTCAATCAGCAAATACGTAATAATTAAGAATAAGAACGCGATAACAAGGCTCTTTAGCCCCAGGCTTATAGTTGTTTTTATTTGATGTTTTGCTTGTCCAATTTTACCTTCAAAATGTTGGTGAATAATGGACGTAATTTCGTCGACGTTGAAAGGCTGTTCTTCTGAGACTTGTATCATTATATTGATATCTGAGTTTGACGCCAATCTTTCAGCTTGTTCAATCATGAATTCTTCTACATCAGGGTGGAGAAGGCGCTTGCAGGATAATGGAATGACAGATTGGTAAAAAAGATCTTCCATTTTTTTCACCCTGAGTATAATATTGCCGCGTCTCGTTTCCAAAAAATAACTTATTTATTCAAATATCGGAAATGATATTGCACTGACATTGGCTTATTTAAATATGTTATTAGACAGCAAAGGCAAAGGTTTACCCAAACTTTACCGATGTCATCGTAAGCGAGCCTCCAACTGCCTTATCATTAAAGAATGAGATATTGTCATTGCTTCTCTTCAAAGGCAATGTGTAAAGCAAAGGCCAGTAATGTTCGGGAGTTGGTATTGCCAACAAAGCTTCTTTCCCCAAATTGTAATACCTGATCAATTGATCGTGTTTGTCATTACCAATAAGCTCTTTAAATTTTTCATTCATCAGCAAAGCCCAGTCATAACCATATTCACTCTCGTTTAGTTTATCCCACGCCACCATTCTTAAGTTATGCACCATATTGCCGCTGCCTATGATCAGGACACCTTTCTTTCTTAAACTATATAATTCTTTCGCAAGATCATAATGATATTGCGGACCCTTTGTATAATCAATACTTAATTGCAATACTGGAATACTGGCATCAGGATACATATGGCGAATGATGGTCCACGCGCCATGATCTAATCCCCAATCATGATCCAGTTCAACCTGTGTTGAAGTCATAATAGACTTTGTTTCTCTGGCCAATTGAGCATCACCGGGGGCAGGATATTGAACTGCATATAGCTCTTGCGAAAATCCTCCGAAATCATGAATAGTCTTTGGGAAATCCATTGCTGTTATTCTTGTGCCTTCGCTTAACCAGTGTGCTGATATAACCAAGACTGCTTTAGGCGTAGGTATTTCTTTTGCCATTGCTTTCCAGCGTTGGCTGAATCCATTGTCCTCAATTCCATTCATCGGTGAACCGTGACCTATGAAAAGAACAGGCATCAATTGTTCCTGTTCTTTTAAGTCACTTGTAAATCTGTTGAATGCTGATAAATTGGTCATTATACTGCTCCTTAAATTGTTTAAGTTTTTCTCCGCAACGGTGCTACTTGTTTATTGATATATCGATAAGGTAGGGTCTTCCTGTTTAAATTTTGAATAAGACCCTGGTTTCGGCTGCAACAATTGATCTATGGAATACTTACCACTTCCTGCAAATAACAGCACAAGGTATCCGGACAGGTAAAGTACTGCCAGTTCTTTTTTGGCGAATTCATCTGCAGCGTGAATGGAGAATATTGCTACAAGCATTGTAATAATTATTGGCACAGTTGCCAGTCTTGTACCAAAGCCGACAAGAATAAGAATAGAACAAAGCACTTCAGCAAAAACAGTAAGTGCCAATGACAGCCCGGCACTCATGCCAAATACAGCAGGAAATTCAACAGGATCACCGGAAAACAGCATTTGCATTTTTGGCAATCCGTGAGACAGCATTAGAACTGCAAGGGCAATTCTTCCTATTAACAAACCAAGATCACTATTTAAAGATTTTAGATCCGTAGTGAATAATTTTTTCATTGTTATCTATTTAATGTTGTTTTTAAAAAAGTTACGCACTGCTCCGTTGCTTGTGCCTCGTAAACTTTACCGTTGTTCCTGCAATGCGTACCAATTCAATTGACTATTGGGCTAAATAACCGCCGTCGGCCGGGTAATATGCTCCGGTTACAAATGATGATTTAGAAGAGGCCAGCCATAAGATCAATTCGGCAATTTCTTCTGCCTCCCCCAATCTGCCAATGGGATGCAACCCTACCAGCGCATTTAAGGTGTCCTTGTCAAGTGAATTCATTACCAAGGGTGTTCTTATATATCCCGGGCCAACTGAATTAATGCGGATGTTCTTATCAGCATACTCGAGCGCGGCTGCCTTTGTTAAACCCACTACACCATGTTTGGCTGCTACATAAGCAGGAGACAATTTTGTACCTGTATTTCCAAGGATTGAAGCAATGTTTACAATGCTTCCTCCTTTTTCAAGCATGGCAGGAATTTGATTACGCAAACCGTAAAACACCCCGGATAAATTAATATCGATCACTTTTTGCCAACCATCAATTGGATATTCACCCGTTGCTGCTAATGGACCGCCGATGCCGGCATTGTTTACTGCAATGTCTAATGCACCATATTTTTGAATAGTTTCTTTTACCAAAGCCTCATTATCTTCTACCTTCGAAGAATCAGCTTTGATATAGAAGGCTTCTCCACCACTCTTTTTTATTGCTTCCACTGCGCTTTTTCCATTTGCTTCACTGATATCCGATACTACTACTTTGGCACCTTCTTTTGCAAATAATTCCGCCGTTGCTTTACCAATACCGGAGCCTGCTCCGGTAATAATGGCTACTTTGTTTTCTAACAGTTTCATAAATAAATATTTTAAAGTGAAATAATTAGTCCACAATTATTTGTACGAATTCCCCGTCGGCTTTAATGCGAACTTCATCACTGATCATTGGAGGAGGAAAGCCACTGCCAAGATTAAAATCCGAACGCTTGACAACGCCTGTTACCTGGAACCCCACTGTTGGCTTTTTACTCATTGGATTTTCAACAGTGCCTCTGTATTCAAGATCCATAGTAATTTGTTTGGTGAAGCCATGAAGTGTTAGATCACCGGTAAGCTTGTATTTATTTTCCCCTGACTTCTTAATGGAAGTACTTTTAAAATGCATACTTGGATACTTTTCTACATCAAAAAAGTCAGCACTTTTAAGGTGACCATTTCGTGTATCAACTCGTGTATCAATGGATGCCACTTTTACATTAAGTTCAAAAACGGCGTCACTAAAATCAGATTTTGCAGAATTGACTGTTACATCAAAATCATTGAACACCCCGGATACATCAGCAATGCCAAGATGTTTTACTGTAAATGCGAGTTGCGAATGTGGTGCATCATTTTTCCAAATAGTGTTTAATGATGTAGACGCTGTTAACGTAACAAATGCGGTAAAAACGAAGAGTATTTTTTTCATTGTATTGTTTTTGCGGTTTTTAATTTATTTGTTGATTAATGATGTAAAATCTTCCAACCGGCAAGCCAGTTATAATTGTATTTCATCCCCAGCTGTATCAGCAAAAGCTGCATGTTTTCAAGCGTTCTGCTCACAGGAAGTTTTCCTGCAACGATAGGATTGAAACCAGCCGTGCCTACCAATTCCTTTACCGTTTGCAATGCCTCTTCGTCGTCACCTGCGATAAAAGCATCCACTTGCTTCCCGTCAATTACTGGTGTAGAAAAATCAGCTGCAAAAGTGGTATTAAAGGCCTTTATCACTTTTGAATTCGGCAGTAGTTTCTGTAGCTCTTCAGCTGCGCTACTATCCGGGGCAGTTACC
>DASVAM010000606.1:0-2495 GCA_036376375.1 Chitinophagaceae bacterium | reverse complement strand
CAGGGCTATACTTTTTGAGAAAGAAAAATACCCATTTCATCGTGTGTGTGGTGAATATATAAGTTTGGAGTCGTGGGATTTTTTGGAAAGTCTTGGCCTTGATTTGAAACATTTAGATGTATCATCGATAAGCCGACTTTGTGTATCAGGGGTACGTGGGATATCATTTGAGCAAAAATTACCACTTGGCGGTTTTGGCATCAGCCGGTACAAACTTGATCATCGGCTGGCACAAACTGCAAAACAGGCCGGAGTTATGATACTTGAACAAACCCGTGTTAATGATATACATTTTGCAAACGAACATTTCAGTATTGAATCAACAAAAGGAAGTTTTAAGGCTAAAGTGGGAGTTGGCAGCTTTGGTAAAAGGAGTAATCTTGATGTTAAATGGAAACGACCTTTTATTGTAGCCACGAAGAATAAACTGAATAATTACATCGGCGTTAAGTATCATATTCGTCATGATTTCCCGGGTGACCTTATAGCCCTTCATAATTTCCAAAAAGGATACTGTGGTATTTCTAAAGTGGAAGGGAATCAATATTGTTTATGCTATTTAACCACAGCTGATAATCTACAGAACAGCAATAATGACATCCGAAAAATGGAGAAAACCATTTTATCCGTCAATCCCCATTTGAAAAAAATATTTAGTGAATGTGAAATGCTTTGGAAAGAACCGGTAACTATTTCGCAGATCAGTTTTGATAAAAAGGATCTCGTAGAAGATCACCTATTAATGCTTGGTGATGCGGCAGGCATGATAACACCTTTATGCGGAAATGGGATGAGCATGGCATTACAGGCAAGTAAGATCGCGGCGGGAGAGATTTCGAAATTTTTGGAAGGAACAATTTCAAGAGAAGTCATGGAGCAGAATTATTCATCAAAATGGAAAAAACATTTTAGTAATCGCTTAAAAATTGGGCGAACACTTCAGCGATTGATGTTAAACGAATGGCTGATCGGTCTTACTATCCGAATTGGTAAGCAACTCCCCGGTTTCATGAGAATTTTGATCAGGCAAACACATGGTAGTCCATTTTAGGCCATTATTTATTTATTCTTACATTCGCCATTCATAATTCGCCTATGCCTTCCAATGCAAACCGCCAGTTTCTTGATTTTGAGAAACCTATCAAGGACCTGATCGAAACGATCGAAAAGTATAAGCATGACTCCGAGAAGAACAAGATGGATATGAGCGAGCCTATTCGCCAGTTGGAAGAAAGTATTCTGCAAAAAAGGAAGGAGATCACGCAGCATCTTACCAGCTGGCAACGGGTGCAGTTAAGCCGTCATCCCGACCGTCCATATACGATGAAATATATCGATAAGATGGCAAGCTGTTTCCTTGAATTATATGGTGATCGCAACGTGAAAGATGATAAAGCTATGATTGGTGGTTTTGCGAATCTTGAAGGGCAAACCGTGATGATCATTGGACAGCAAAAGGGTATTAATACAAAGATGCGGCAATTGCGAAATTTCGGGATGGCAAATCCTGAAGGTTATCGCAAAGCATTGCGGCTGATGAAGCTTGCAGAAAAATTCAATAAACCGGTTATTACCTTGATCGATACTCCAGGTGCATTTCCGGGACTGGAAGCAGAAGAGAGAGGACAGGGAGAAGCAATTGCAAAGAATATTTATGAAATGATCCGTCTGAAAGTACCGGTGATCTGTGTGATCATCGGTGAAGGGGCAAGTGGTGGAGCGTTGGGTATTGGCGTTGGTGATCGTGTCTTCATGATGGAGAATACCTGGTACACAGTGATCAGTCCGGAAAGCTGTTCATCGATCCTTTGGCGCAGTTGGGATAAAAAAGAAGTGGCAGCTGAACAGCTTCGCCTGACAGCCGATCATATGTTAAAATTCGGATTGATCGACGGAATAATTCCCGAACCTGATGGTGGTGCACATTGGAATTATGATCAATCGGCACAGATATTAAAAGAACATTTGATCCCCGTGCTGAAGGAATTGAAGCAAGTATCACCCGAAGAAAGGATAAATCAACGGATCGTCAAGTTTGGAAAGATGGGATTCTGGGAGGAAGTGAGTTAGTCTTTAGTCTATAGTTTATAGTTTTTGGTTCCCGGCTTTTGAATTACTATTTGGCTTTCGTTGCGCACTTCAACTTTCAGTAACTTTACTCAACAAACAAATCTAAAATCTGCAATCCACAATCTAAAATCTAAAATTCTTATATGTCTCTTCGTGAAATGTTTCGTGGCACCGGTGTGGCAATTGTCACGCCATTCAACCAGGATGGCAGCATTGACTGGCCATCATTTGAAAAAGTCATCAATCATATTATTGATGGCAGGTGTGAATACCTCGTTGTACTTGGTACAACAGGTGAAAGCGCAACAGTTCATGGTAAAGAGAAACAGGAAGTTTTTTCATTTGTAAATAAGATTAATGCCGCCAGGGTTCCGCTTGTTGCCGGAATCGGTGGCAATGATACGCATGAGGTGATCGAAGGATTC
>DASVAM010000604.1:0-3589 GCA_036376375.1 Chitinophagaceae bacterium | reverse complement strand
TTCTCCATACGTAAACAATACGGATCGCCAGCTAAAACCACGTTCTTCACTTTGCGAAGCGACATAGTTGGTACGCAATAAACGCAACATACCATTGGTGCGTTCCATATAACGCGCCATCCAGAAAATTGAATCAGCTACACGGCTTAGCATTTATTTCTATTTCGTTGTTTTGATTTGAATGAGTGATGAATGATCAGTGATGAGTAACAATCAACTCATCACTCATTACTCATTATTCATTTTCGCCAGCACCCATGTATCCTTACTTCCTCCACCTTGCGATGAATTAACCACCAATGAACCTTCACGCAATGCCACTCTTGTCAATCCGCCGGGCACGATATCAATCCCGTCTGGCCCATACAATGCATAAGGTCTTAAATCCACTCTTCTTGGTTGCAGAACCCCATTTATATAACAAGGCGAGGATGATAAATTGATAATTGGTTGTGCAATAAAATTTCTTGGATCTTCTTCGATCGCAACTTTGAATGCAGTCATTTCTTCTTTTGTGGCGCTGTTACCGATCAGCATTCCATACCCGCCGGATTGATTGGTCCTTTTAACAACCATCTTTTCCATTTGGTCAAAAACCATTTTGCGATTCGCTTCAATTGCCAGCGGGTACGTGGGAATATTTTTTAAGATCGGTTCTTCATTCAGATAATAGCGTATCATTTCCGGCACATAAGCATAGATGGCCTTATCATCTGCTACACCATTTCCCATGGCATTTACAATACTTACATTGCCTTTTCTATATGCCCAATACAATCCCGGTACACCTAACATACTATCAGGACGGAAAACTAAAGGATCTAAATACTCATCATCAACCCGCCGGTAAATAACATCCACTCTTTTCAAACCCCTGGTGGTTTTCATGAAGACACGATTATTATCAACAACAAGGTCACGTCCTTCAACCAGTTCAATACCCATCAGTCTTGCAAGGGTCGTGTGTTCGAAATAAGCTGAATTATAAATACCGGGAGTCAGCAATACAACTGTTGGATCGCTGGCCTGCCTGTTGGCAAGTGCCACCAGGTTCTTTAATAGCAAATTGGGATATTCTTTTACAGGCAATACATTGTTGCGGGGCAATTGATCAGGAAAAATTCTAAATGTGATCGTTCTGTTCTCCAGCATATAGGAAACACCGGATGGAGTTCTAAGATTATCTTCCAATACATAAAACTTTCCATCATTGTCTCTTATCAGGTCAACACCTGAAATGTGGGTGTAAATATCATGCGGCACTTCCACGTTCACCATCTCCCGTAAAAAGTTAGGACAGGTGTAGATCATCTTTGCCGGTATGATCCCATCTTTTACAATGAACTGCTGATGATAAACATCTTTCAGGAAAATGTTTAAAGCTTTCAGGCGTTGTTTTATACCTTCTTCTATCTCTTTCCATTCAGAAGCACGGATGATTCGTGGAATAATATCGAATGGGAAGATCTTTTCAATTCCTTCACCACTACTATAAACGGTGAAAGTGATGCCCTGGCTCATAAACAATTTTTTTGCCAGCTCATCCCTTCGATTCATTTCGGCTGCCGAAAGATCCTCTATATTTCTCACGAAGGTCTGGTATGCATCCCGCAAACCTTCAGAGGAAAACATTTCATCCCAAACATTGGGCTGAACATGGTATGAATGCAAAAAAGAATCCTTCATGCAAATGAATTTACAAAACAATTGGTCAAAAATCAGGGAAGCATTCGTTGAAGGAAAATCAAAAGGGGCGGTGTTCCTTAACCCAGGTACTAATATAAGATGCAATTTCTGAAGTAGGTGTGCCGGGCGCAAATAATTTTCCAACGCCATCGTCATTTAATTTTTTCATATCCTCATCAGGGATGATGCCGCCACCGGTCAGCAGCACATCATCCATGTCTTTTTCTTTCATCAGCTTCATTACTTTGGGAAAAACCGTCATGTGTGCGCCGGATAGAATGCTGATACCGATCGCATCCACATCTTCCTGCAGGGCGGCATTCACGACCATTTCCGGTGTCTGGCGAAGGCCCGTATAGATCACTTCCATGCCGGCATCGCGCAATGCTGTAGCGATCACTTTGGCACCACGGTCATGGCCATCGAGGCCAACTTTTGCAACCAGGACTCTAATGGGTCGTTTCATAAAGATTACTTCCTTGCGAAAATACATTCTTTCAATTATAGCGTGTAAATTAGGCTATGAACTACAGAAAATTTGGAAACACCGAACTGCATGTCAGTGAGATTGGCTTTGGCGCCTGGGCCATTGGTGGGGGTGCGATGATCGGAAATACGGCCATCGGCTGGGGTGATGCAGATGATACGGATTCTATCAAAGCAATTCATGCTGCATTAGATGCCGGTATTAATTTTTTTGATACAGCAGATATTTATGGATTGGGTCATTCTGAAGATATCCTGGGCAAAACAATCGGAGATAAGAAGGAAATTATAATTGCAACAAAAGTTGGTAATGTATCAAGGAACGATCAATTCACTGTTGATTATTCCAAAAAATATATTCTTGTTGCCTGTGAAGCTTCTTTAAAAAGATTAAAACGGGAGACCATCGATTATTATCAATTACACAGCGCAAGAATGCAGCATCTGCAAAATGGAGAATGTATTGAAGCCATGCAACAACTGCAGGCGCAGGGAAAAATAAAATACTGGGGCATTTCATTGAACACTTTTGATCCGATACCCGAAGCAGAGTTTTTTATAGAGAATAAAATTGGAAACGGGTTTCAGCTTGTGTTGAATTTGCTTAATCAAAATGCATTGCCATTATTAGAAAAGATTTCATCCCCCTCCGGGGGAGGTCAGGACGGCGCCGGATATGGAGTGATTGTAAGAATGGCATTGCAATTCGGACTGTTGACCGGTAAGTTTGACAAAGGGGTAAACTTTCCTGCAAATGATCACCGTAAGAACCGGCTGACAAAAGAAGTAATTGAATTTTCTAACAGGTCACTGGATCCTGTTTGGGCTTTATGTAAAAAGTACAATTGCAGCAAAACTCAGTTAGCGCTGAGCTATATCCTGAGTTATCCTCAAGTATCAACGATCATCGCCGGTATCCGGACAGGAGAGCAGGTACAATTGAACACGACCGGATTATTTCAACTCGATAAGAAGGACATGGAAATGATCGAATATTCAGGCGAAAATGATTTTGTGAACGTCATGAAATTAATTCAGCAGCAAGGTTAACGAATGAATTCATTTTTCATTTCCTTCAATCCATCCTGCGCGAGTTTTATTCCTGCCGCATCAATATTTTCAAAGAAAATGATCTTATCTCTGTATTGACGGGATAATTTATTCGTGATAGAATCAACGATTGTCACTTTTTCAAAATGCTGAAAAACCTCGTCATCCTTATCGGGCATTCTTCTGCCAAGGAAGATCAGGTGTTTGAATGTAATATCATCAGGTATCCACAACAGGAATGAACCATTATCCGAAATAACCTTTGACCTGAAAAGTTTATCTTTCCCATAAAATTTCAGGCTACCGGCAAATCCATAATGCCGGCAATAAATACCTGTGTTGTTTTTGATTGAATCCGGCAATGAGA
>DASVAM010000602.1:0-8655 GCA_036376375.1 Chitinophagaceae bacterium | reverse complement strand
GCCAGCAGGCTGATCAGTTCCGTAGCTTCCTTCTTGTGTTTATTCAATTCCTTTCTTAGACGGAAATAAGTATAATAATAGTGACTTGCTTTATTGTACAGGTATTCAAAATCATCCGGCTCATTTGTGGTCCAATAATTTCTTATTACCGGTAGTACTGGGTCGCGTTGCCATTTTACCACTCCCTGGTCTTTGAACATTTCCCTAAAGCTCCAAACCCTGTCGCCCGATTCCATATAAGCCGCTTGGGATTCCGACATGACTTCCATTTCTAAACTTAGGTCCTTTATCGCCGCATCATATCTAACAATTCCGGAAGAAGCGAGCTGATTTCTGATCAACCTCATACCTCCTGAATTTTTCAACTGCTGCAAGGTACGGTCAGTGTACAAAAAATCAGCAAACCCCATTCTTACTGTATAAGTAAAAACCTGGGCCCAATTTCCTGAATTTTCTTTTCGTCCTTCTTCAAAATGATGTAATACATATTGCAGATGATTTTCGTTGTCGAGAAAATTATTGATGATAATTGAAAAATTAGAGGTATCGCTTTTGAGATCTTCTATCATAGATTTGATATATACTTTTTCCCGCTGGTGTTCAATTGTATGTTCCAGTTGGTACTCAGCCAAAAATCCGCAGAACACCGCCAGGAACAACATTAAGAATTCCCAGAAATAATGTGTCCATTTTTTACGGGGAGAGTGTGAGTGGTGGTGTACTTCCATGTTGATGCGTATCTATTTTGGTTGCTTGTAAATTGATGATCTGGTTGGGCAGCAACTTAAAGTTAATACTTGCATTTAATCAGGACAGGTTTTTTATTACCATTTTCCTATACAACTCAATACGCATTCTTCTTATTTTCGTATTCTTTACTATGCGACAACTGGCAGCGATCATGTTTGTGGATATGGCAGGGTACACCGCCCTGATGCAGGTGAATGAACAATTGGCAAAGGTCAAGCAAAAACGCCTGAAAGAAGTAATAGAAAGATCGGTCAAGAGTTACAACGGGAAAGTTCTTCAAAATTATGGGGATGGCTTTCTTAGCATTTTTTCCAGTGCTATCAATGCGGTGACATGCGCCATTGAAATGCAAAAACAATTACAACAGGAACCACGGGTTGATCTGCGGGTTGGCTTACACACCGGTGATATATCTATTGAAGAGGAAACTATTTATGGCGACGGAGTAAACCTGGCATCCCGAATTGAATCACTTGCTGTGCCAGGGAGTATTTTTATTTCTGAGAAAGTAGCAGATGAAGTAAAAAATCAATCTGATATTTCACTTCGTGAGCTGGGATACTTTGAGTTGAAAAATGTAAAAGCTCCTGTTCGTTTATTTGCCGTTTGCAATGAAGGTTTAGTGATCCCATCAAGAGAGGAGTTAAAAGGAAAAACAAAACCCCCGGTAAACCGTCTGGCCGTTTTGCCATTTGTAAATCTGAGTGGTGATCCTGAAAATGAATTTTTCAGCGATGGTATTACTGAAGAATTATTGAATTCGCTGACAAAAGTAGAAGGATTGCAGGTCACTTCACGTACATCGGCATTCGCATTTAAAGGCAAGCTGGATGACGTTCGTGAAATAGCCGTGAAGCTCAACGTAGATAAAATATTAGAAGGCAGTGTTCGCAAAGCTGCCAACAGGGTTCGGATAACCGCGCAATTAATAAATGCTGCCGATGGTTATAATGTATGGAGTGAAAACTATGATCGTGATCTTACTGATATTTTCCAGGTGCAGGATGAGATCAGTAATATCATTGCCAATCGTCTTCGTGAAAATCTCTCGCTCGCTTCAAAAAGTGAACACCTGGTAAGAACTTCTACTAAAAATATCAATGCGTATACGCTTTACCTGAAGGGATTGCATTACTGGAATAAACTTACTCCTGCCGATACTTATAAAGCAATTGAATGTTTTGAACAAGCGATCGATCTAGAGCCCGAATATGCGCAAGCTTATGCAATGGCTGCCATTGCTTATTCAAATTTGGGAGCAACGGGTCAGTTGAAGCCTGCAAAAGCCTTTGGTCTTGCCAGCCAGTATGCGGATAAAGCATTGCAGCTGGACAGTTCCACTGCTGAAAGTCATATTGCCAAAGCAAGAATTTATTTGTTCTATGAAAGGAAATGGGAAGCAGCTTACGAAGTATTACAAAAAGCATTGCGGTTAAACCCAGCTGCTATCGATACCTACCGGTTGTTGGGCTACTATTATATCGTTGTTGGAAAAAAAGAAGAGGCGGTAAAGATCCTTGAAAAAGCATTGGAGATCGATCCCTTGTCGACAATCGTCAATAATTACCTTGGCGAAGCCTATGCAATGGCGTGGCGTTTTGACGATACGTATCGCATTGCAGAAAAACAATTAGAAATAAGCCCGGTAATGCGTGTTGCCATAGAAGCAAAAGGTTGGAGCGTGGGGATGAAAGGTGATTGGCGGCAGGCTCTTGAGTTTTTCAAAGAGGTGCATCGTTTGGCCAATCATCCATTGAAAGGAATCGCACCGATGGGATATGCGTATGCAAAATTGGGTGAAAAAGAAAAAGCAATGGAGATCATCAGCCGGCTGGAGCAACGACAAAGGGAAGAGCCTGACACGGCAATGGATGGTGACTTGTTAATGGTTTGGTGGGCATTGGGCAATCATGAAAAAACTTTTCAGTATTTGAATAATTGCATCAATAAGGATTTGAATACGATCTATTATTACTTAGAATATCCGATGATGGTAGGGATAAAAGAGCTTCCAAAAGTCAGGGACTTGCTTCAGAATAATACTTCATTAAAAACAGTTTAGTGCAGAAATTCGCTTTTCAGTAAGTGTGGTAGCGGGCTTCCATACTCAGTTGCATTTCTATTCGATCCTCTCGCACCTCAAGCTTACCTGCGGGCATCCATATATAAAGATTGAAATTAAGGCTGAGATGGAGGGTCAGAACATGCTCTTTCCTAACCTCATTCTCAACCCGTATATTATTCTTTTTTCTCATTCCAGGTGATATTCTTTTTTCAGAGCTTCTCTAACCTCATGAGCTTTAGTCCTAAGCTTTCTGATATCATTTACAATTATCCGGTAATTCCGGGACGAATTATAGGCCCAATTCTTTAATTCAAATAAAATGTTTTTATCATACGTGTACAAAGGATAATTCATATTTAGAAAACTATCCAGCCTGATATCGTTCGTCATAAAATTTTTAACTGTAGAATCCCTTGTCAATGCAGGATCGTGATCAAGGATATTAAAATAATCCTGGAAAAAAACTTTTTGCACCAGTTTCCAATTCTCTGTTTTCTCCGTTTCATATTTATTTTGAAGCATATAAATTACACGGATCGACTCCTCATAGCCAAGAATTTTTCGGATCAATTCAGTATTGCGCAGGTAGCGCAGTGTCCCGGAGCTTTTCAATTGTTGCAAAGTGGCATCTCTTGAAATAATGCTCCAGCGCCAACCTGACCAATATTCATAATAATATAATTTACCTCCCGGGTTTTTCCCTATCTGATCGTCACGTAAAAGATGGGCAAGGCTATCGCCCGCAGTGATGATATGACTCAATACCCGCTCGGCCCTGGTTAGTTCTGCAATATCAAAACTCAGATCATCTGCTAACAACCTTGCATATTCCTTTGCTCTTTGCTTTTCGATATAATGTTCCCGTTGATTCTCTACAAAAAATCCGAGTGTTACAGCAAGGAACAGCATAAAAAACTCCCAGAAATAATGTGTCCACTTTTTCCTGCCCCGATGGCTATCGGGGTCGGCGGTATGTGTATGTGCATGTACTTCCATAAATCCTTATTTATTTCAGCTGATACTCTTTGCGAAGCAACGTGGCTAAATCGTTACGTTTTTTCACTATTCTTTCAAGAGTAAAGATTGTAATTCCATTCAGGTTCAGGAATTGCGCAGCCATTCCCTTTATCCTGTTCAATTTCTCAGGGTTGGTTGATAAAAAGGGTAAGTTGATGGGTTGGTAATCCTCTTTTGTATCCATTACCTCGAAAAGCACTAAAAATTTTGCATCCAATATTTCTGCAATGGCCTTTCTGTATTCCGGTCTTATTTCTTTTTCTGCTTCTTCCCGTGTGAAATAACGGCTTACTAATATGTCATATGCCACAATGTTCTCGGCGACTTCTTGTTTGCGGATAAGCCTGAGCAATCCTGAACTTTTTAATTGCTCAACCGTGGCATTTGAGTATTCGAATCGTGGATTGGCAGTAAGATGATAGGCGGAATGATAGATGCTGTCAGTGTATTTTATTTTATCGGCGGTATCAAGAGCTGTTATTAAATAGCGGGCACTTTCGGAAAGCCCGTTCCTGTAATCTATAACGGATGCCAGTTCAACGGAGTCTCTTTTCAAATCTTCATATAAGCTACGGATATATTTTTTTTCACGTTGATTCTCTATCATATGTTCCCGCTGGTTTTCTGCTAAAAATCCACAAAACACAGCCAGGAATAACATGAGGAACTCCCAGAAATAATGGGTCCATTTTTTTCGTGGGGTATGAGTGTGTGCATGTACTTCCATAATTTCAATTTACCAATTACTATTCTTGCTTTAACGCCTCCATTAGCTCCAGTGCCCTTTTCAAATGTCGATTAAGTGCCCAATCATGCTGTGTTTGTTTTTTTCTCAATTCATAAACGTAATTCTTCCATTGATTGAACAATTCGTAATCGGGATCAGCGATAAAAAGCCATTGTTTCGATACCGCCGGGTTATCAGCATTATTTAAGAAATCTGCATTAGCAATCCGCGTGCAGAAAGGAATGATTACTGTATTTAAAAACTCCTGGTAAAATTGTTTTTCCTGTGCCAGTTTCCTTGCACCTGTTTCATAAATAGTAAGTTTCTTAACAATGTTTTGGTCGAAATAGCGCAAGGCTCCGGAGTTCTTAATTTGTTCGTAATTTCCCATCGTTGCATCAAAAAAGTTATAATGGTAAATTTCTTTTGCCCCAATCGTTTGAAGAATGGAATCGCTTTGTAGCTGCCTGTTTTTTTTCAATTCTTCAAAAAAAACATCTGTTGTTTTCAAAAAATTTTGAATCTCTCTTTTTGAAATTTGAATTTCTGATGTGTCGGTCTGCAGATCTTCCAATAATGCTAAGCAAAATTTTTTGGCACGTTGATTCTCGACATAATGCTCCCGCTGGTTTTCTGCTAAAAACCCACAGAACACAGCGAGGAACAACATCAGGAACTCCCAGAAATAATGTGTCCATTTCTTACGCGGGGTGTGGGCATGTGCATGTATCTCCATGACTTATTTTATATGGTATTCTTTTTTAAGTGTGTTCATTAACCCGATCGCTTTCTTTTCCATTTCCTGCAAACGCACTACATACTGCATCATAACACCCTGGAACATCATTGACATATTACCCATCTCAAGCAATTTTTCCGGGGCTGGATTTACTATCCTTGCATTTTTGCTTTCATAAATGGCTGTAGGTTGCTTATAGTTCAGCAACACCGAAAAATCCATTAACCGGTTAGAGGCTGCTGTAAGCGCGGTGAGGTAGTGCTCGTAATACACTTGCTGGTTCATAACATTTTTGCCGCTATTGTCATATGCAATTATACTTTCAACGGATCTCTTGTTTTGGATAAGGCGCATACCACCTGAGTTTTTTAACTGAAATAAAGTACGATCGGTAGGGTAAACCAATTCGGGATAATAAATAGTTTTCCTGGCAGCCGAATAAATACGGCTATTCTCCACTTGTGTTCCTTTGTAACTTAAAGTTGTCATAGCAAGGCTGTCAGCGTATTTTATCCGCTCTGTATTCTGTGCGATAGCAAAATGAATATTAGCTGTATCGGTTGCCGCATCTTCTATCATGGATAAAATAAATTCCTTTTCCCGGTGCCGTTCAATCGTTTGCTCCAGTTTATACTCAGCCAGAAAGCCGCAGAACACAGCAAGAAACAACATGAGAAACTCCCAGAAATAATGGGTCCATTTCTTTCGTGCTGTATGAGAATGGTGATGTACATCCATACTAAGTATTTAGGCTTATAAAAAGGCAGGTTTCCTGGATTGGATGGCGGCAGCATCAAAAGGGTGGAGATAATTAAAACAAAAGATAATAATTTTTCCCCGCTATAATTGTACCTTTTATTTACATTTTAAACTCTTGAATACTTCTTTTGACATTGTTGTTATTGGAGTTGGCTCTATGGGTTCGGCCGCCTGTTACTATTTATCAAAAAGAGGTTACCATGTATTAGGGCTGGAACAATTTGATATTTCTCATGAGTTTGGGTCACACGCAGGGCAAAGCCGGATCATTCGCAAGGCTTATTTCGAGCATCCCGATTATGTACCGCTGCTGGAAAAAGCCTATAGAAACTGGAGATCACTCGAACGGGAAACCGGTGAACAGGTCTATTTTAAAACAGGTTTGCTATACGCCGGTGATCCTGATAATGTAATAATAAAAGGCGTCGAAGAATCTGCAGGATTATACAATATTGACCATGACCAATTGAATACAATTGCTGCTGCTGATAGATTTCCTGCGTTTAAATTCCCCGATAATTTTGAGATCCTTTTTGAACCTGAAGCAGGATTCATCACACCTGAAAAAGCGATCCGGATTTATGCATACGAAGCCAAAAACAACGGGGCTACCATTACTACTCATGAAAAAGTAATTGAATGGAAAAAAGACGGAAATAGTGTGGTCGTGAAGACTGACAAGAATTCTTATCAATGTGATAAGCTTATTATTACAACTGGTGCATGGGCGGGTAAAATGATCCCTGGTGTTGCTGACAAAATAAGAGTAACAAGACAGTTTGTTGCCTGGATCAAAACCAAAAATATCCGCAAGGACTCCCGGGAAGATGAACAGTTTGAATTGGGCAAATTTCCCTGCTGGATGATCGCTGATGATGTAAAACATGGATGTTATTATGGCTTTCCTTTATTAGATACAACAAAGTTTGGCGAGCCAGCAGGACTAAAGCTGGCACATCACTTCCCCGGGAACACCACCGATCCTGATAATGTGAACAGGCAGACAACAGAAGAAGACCTTACCAATGTAAAATATTGTTTAGATAAATACCTCCCGGGCGTATTTGATTCTTTTCTATCAACCAAAATTTGTTTATACTCAAATTCGCCGGATGAAAATTTCATAATTGATAAGCTTCCCGGCTTCGAAGGGAATGTTTCTATTGCCTGTGGATTTAGCGGTCACGGATTTAAATTCGCCCCCGTTGTGGGGGAAATACTGGCCGATCTTGCAACAGAAAGCGAAACAAGACTCCCCATAGGATTTCTAAGCGCGAGGCGTTTTGCCTGGCGGGAATGACAGGGCAACATTTAAAATTATATGCTACCTTCATTCCGCACATTTTAAAATATTTTTATGAATGATCGTCGTCGTTTCTTACAAACATCTGCCACCATTTTTGCCGGAGGCACATTGCTTTCCTCATTCAGTAAAGAGCCGTTCAGCATTTTTAAAAATAAAATAATGCCGGGTGATCAATTGAATATTGGCGCCATTGGAATTAATGGTATGGGATGGAGCAATTTAACCGCGGCAGTAAAAATTCCGGGAGTAAATGTTGTAGCGCTTTGCGATGTCGATAAGAATGTGTTGAATAAGAGGATGGCTGAACTTTCAAAATTGAATATCGATGCATCGAAAGTAAAAACCTATGGTGACTATCGAAAGTTGCTGGAACAAAAAGACATCGATGCAGTTATTATCGGCACACCAGACCATTGGCATGCATTGATCATGATCCATGCTGTTGAGGCGGGCAAACATGTATTTGTAGAAAAACCTGTTGGCAATTCTATTGAAGAATGCAGGGCCATGGTTGCTGCTCAAAAAAGATATAATAAAATTGTTCAGGCCGGCCAATGGCAAAGAAGCCAAAAACATTTCAGAGATGCGGTTGATTTTATAAGAACCGGGCAATTGGGAAATATCAGAACCGTAAAAGTCTGGTGCTACCAGGGATGGATGAAGCCGGCTGAAAGAGTTCCCGATTCGGATCCGCCGGCAGGAGTTGATTATACTATGTGGCTCGGTCCGGCTCCAAAAAGAAAATTCAATGCAAGCCGTTTTCATTTCAACTTCCGGTGGTTTTGGGATTATGCCGGTGGTTTAATGACCGATTGGGGAGTTCATTTAATGGACTATGCAATATTTGGAATGAATGCAGATGTCCCAAAAACTGTTTCTGCCTTAGGAGGAAATTTTGCTTATCCCGATCTCTCCCAGGAAACACCGGATACAATGGGCGCCTTATATGAGTTTGATAAATTCAATTTGATATGGGATCATGCAATGGGAATTGATAATGGTTTATTTGGAAAAACACATGGCATTGCATTTATCGGCAACAATGGAACGCTTGAGCTGGATCGTAGCGGATGGGAAGTGATCGAAGAAAGCAAGAGTAAGGAAAAAGTAAAAGTGGAAAGAAAAGATAAATCAGATGACGGCCTCTTAAAACATTGGGAGAATTTTGTTGCAGCCATTAAATCAGGAAAGCAGGATGATCTCAATTGTCCGATAAGTACCGGTGCGCATATCGCTACCGTTTGCCAGTTAGGAAACATTGCTTTCAGGTGCCAGGAAAAAATTACGTGGGA
>DASVAM010000597.1:0-2839 GCA_036376375.1 Chitinophagaceae bacterium | reverse complement strand
AAGTCATAGTGCTGGTCTGAAAACAATTTCAAATTTGCTCCATAAATATTTTATTATGAAAATTGAACAAATCTACACAGGTTGTCTTGCACAAGGTGCTTATTATATCGAAAGCGATGGCGAAGCAGCGATCATTGATCCGCTTCGTGAAGTGGATCCTTATATTAAAAAGGCAGAAAGAAATAACGCAAAGATCAGGTATGTTTTTGAAACCCATTTTCATGCAGATTTTGTTTCGGGACATATTGACCTTGCAAAAAAAACAGGGGCCCGTATTATTTACGGCCCTACCGCTCAACCAGCATTCGATGCTATCATTGCGCAGGACGAACAGGAATTTAAAATTGGGAAAGCAACGATCAAAGTAATTCATACGCCGGGACACACCATGGAAAGCAGCTGCTTTCTTTTAAAAGATGAAAAAGGAAAAGAGGTTGGCCTTTTCTCGGGTGATACACTTTTTATCGGCGATGTTGGACGTCCGGATCTTGCTCAAAAAGTAATTGCAGATTTGACAGAAGAAAAGCTTGCCGCACTCCTATTTGATTCGCTACAAAATAAAATCATGCCGCTTGCAGATGATATTATTGTTTATCCTGCCCACGGCGCAGGGAGTGCCTGTGGCAAAAATTTGAGCAAAGAAACAATTGACACATTGGGGCATCAGAAACAAACCAATTATGCACTTCGTAAGGGTTTAACAAAAGAAGAATTTATAAAGGAAGTACTAACTGGTCTAACTCCCCCTCCAAAATATTTCCCGTTGAATGTGCTGATGAATATTAAAGGCTATGACAGCATTGATGAAGTATTACAAAGAGGGCTGCACGAAATGAGTCCCGACGCTTTTGAAGCCGCCGCTAACGAAACAGGTGCTTTTGTTCTTGACACAAGAGATGCCCAGGTCTTTGCAAAGGGATTTGTTCCTAACTCAATCAATATCGGCGTTGACGGTCAATTTGCTCCGTGGGTTGGCGCGTTGATACCGGATATTAAACAGGAAATTCTGTTGGTGTGTGAGCCCGGAAGAGAAGAAGAAGTAATTACCCGGCTTAGTCGCGTAGGGTACGACCATACGATCGGTTTTCTGAAAGGTGGTTTTGAAGCATGGAAAAATGCAGGAAAAGAAATTGATCAGATCCGGTCAATTGATGTAAATGAGCTGGCTGATATAATGACGAAAGAAGAAGTCGATATGCTGGATGTGAGAAAGAAAAGTGAATATGATAGCGAACATATCGCGGATGCCGAAAATACGCCACTTGATTATATTAATGAAACGATGGCGCAGATCGATAAAAATAAAACCTATTACGTTCATTGTGCCGGTGGTTATCGTAGCATGGCTTTTGTTTCAATACTCCGTGCAAGAGGTTATGATAAACTCATTGACGTAAAGGGAGGTTTTAAAGCAATAAAGGAAAGTGGGAAATTTAAAGTGACCGATTATATCTGTCCAACCACCATGTTATAATGGTTAAGGTTATTATATAGTAACAACCGGGAATAATATTATTCCCGGTTCTTTTGAAAAAGTAAAGAATTGAACAATGAATTACATTAAAGAGATTTTAAAAAAAGAAGATGTGGCGTTGATCGATGTACGGGATCCCTGGGAATATGAAGAAGGGCACGTAAATCATGCGGTGAATATTCCATTGACTGAGATTCCCGCAAAACTCGACGAATTCAGAAAGCTGAACGGTCCCATTATTCTATATTGCCGCAGCGGCAACAGAAGTGGTACGGCAGTGCAACTGCTCAGGATGGCCGGCATCCTGAATGTTCATAATGGCGGCAGTATTCATGACATACAAAAAATAGAAGCTAATTGATATGAATTTTAAGATAATCTACCTGTTTTTATTTGCAGGACTATTCTACTCCCGGTTTACGTCTGCCCAGGACACAACCGGTCTTTCAATATCGCAGGCAAAGTTTCAGAAATTGATGAAAAAGAAGAATACCTATGTGTTGGATGTACGTACGCCGGAAGAATACAGGGCTGGTTTCATAACCAATGCGGTTAATTATAACGTTATGGACAGCATTGCCTTTGTTAATTCTATCTCATCGCTCGATAAGGAAAAAAAATACTTGCTCTACTGTAAAAGCGGCCGCCGGTCTGGTAAAGCCCTCGCAATGATGAAAAATATGGGTTTTAAAAAAGTTCATCACCTGAAGGGGGGTGTCACTGAATGGAAAGGTGAGCTTAAAAAGCCCGCTTAATCCCGATGCTACCATCACGATGAAACGACTCAAATTTCTTGTCAGTCTTTTCCTTTTAAATATTTCTCTGTTAGCAAATGGCCAGGAAAAGGATACGACCTCGATCTTGCACGCATTTAGAAAAGGAAGGGTTGAAGGACATTTCCGTTCTTTCTACATGAGCACTGACAATAACGAGGCATTGACAGATTACTATGCCTTTGCGTTGGGCGGCAGTTTAAAGTACCAAACGGGGAATTTTAAAGGGTTTCAACTTGGCATCGGCGGATCTTATGCCATGAATCTATCGTCTTCTGATCTTACCAAGCCCGATCCGGCGACTAATATGATGAACCGGTATGAAATCGGGCTGTTTGACCAGGCAAATCCATCGAACAAAAAAGAGTTGCAGCGATTGGAAGATTTCTATATAAAATACAGATTCAGGAAGTCATTTATAAAGGTTGGGAAACAAAGCATCAAAACACCTTTTATCAATGCACAGGATGGTCGCATGAATGGAACCGTTGAACAAGGTGCATGGATGGAAATAAATGAAATCAACAAGACAACGCTTGAGTTCGGATGGCTCTCACACATATCCCCCCGGAGTACGGTAAAATGGTATCGT
>DASVAM010000590.1:0-4872 GCA_036376375.1 Chitinophagaceae bacterium | reverse complement strand
CAATCTTGTCTTTGATCTCACCGGCAGGTTCCCATTGTACTTTTAGTTTTTTACGAGCCTGCAATACCTCCCATGTTGTTTTTCCGACGACAACCAGCAGGTCATTGAAACTTCTTGTATCAAAACCGCCTTGCTCAAAACTATCTTCATATAATTTTTGGCTAAAGACATCCTTGATGCCAGGCATTTTTAAAGCTTCAGACGCATCGAAAGATTTAAGTTTCATTCCGAAAGCAGGTGGATGTTCGATCATGGCGATCAGCATTCCATCCACTTTATAATCCAATCCAAATAGAGGTTTACCGGTCACGATCTTCACACCCTCGACATTTTTCTTTGATTGCCGCACCACACTAAAATTCTTTGCTTCTTTTAACTTCATTCCTTTTGGAATAGGAATTTCTGCGGCCTTTGAAGCAAACTCTCCATAAGTTCCCGCCCTGTTCGTTTTTGCATGATAAAGCATTCCTCCCTTCGTTGTTATTTCTTCCAGGGGTACACTCCATTTTTGTGCCGCGGCTTCCATCAACATTTGCCTGGCTGCTGCTCCTGCTTCACGAAGTGGTTTCCAATACATCCGCACCGAATTACTTCCGCCAGTAAATTGTGGTCCCAGTTTAACGTTATCATGCGGTCCGATTTCTACTACTACTTGCTTCCAGTCTGCATCCAATTCTTCCGCGGCGATCATCGGGAGTGAGGTCATCACATTTTGTCCAAACTCAGGATTAGGATTAAGGATCTTTATAATATTATCGGGTGTGATCTTTATATACCCGGTTAATTCATACCATTGATCAGGTAGATCAACCCCATTTACTTTGTCTGCCAGGTCGAGTTCTGCCAGGGCACTAAAACTTATCATCACTCCACCACCGGCAAGTGCTGATGATTTCAGGAATGATCGCCTGCTGATGGAAGTTTTTTGCTGTGTCATTTTCGGGAATTTATTTTTTGAAAACTTTTGGTCATTTACGATCGTATTAAAGTTACGAACTAATCAAGTGGCCTCTTTAATCAGTTTCAGCTTCTCCAACCACTTCTTCACATTGTTTTCTGCCTCTTTTGCCTTTTCATCTTTGATAACAAAATATACGCCATCTCGTTCTATTCCACCTTTTATTTCAAAACCTTCCAGTACTTTACTATTCTTACAGAGTTCCTTCACTGTTTGAAACCCGCTTCCCACACCATAGCCAGCATTTGTATTAAAAGGAATCACCGTTTTATTTTTCAGATCATATTGCGTCAAAAATGTTTTCATTGGCGGTGGCATCTTCATATCCCATGTTGGAAAGCCAATAAATATGAAATTATATTTTTCAATGCTATCTAGTTTTGTTTTTAATGGTGGTAAATAACCTGTCTTATTCTCCTCAACCACATGTTGTACCGTTTGCTGATAATTTTCAGAATATGGTTTTTCTAATTCAAGTGCAACTAATCTGCCACCAATATTTTTTTGAATTATTTCTGCAATTGCTTTTGTATTGTTTGTCCGCGATAAATAAACGATTAATATTTTGCTCGAATCTACAGTAGAATCCACATTGGCACTGATGTTCTTTGTTCCTGGTGAAGGACATGATGAGATCAAAAACGCCAATAGTATGTGGATCATAGAAATGGTTATTTTCATTGCACTCTGCTAATTACTTTTCAATTTAACCGGCCTCATCAACTTAGAAAAAGTAAGTGAGCCCATCTTCCATTTTCCGTTTTCTTTAATATATACTTCCGTCACCATGAAAGGATTGATGACTTCATTTCCGTCAACTTCTGCAACCAGGTCAATGTCATTTAACAGGATGGCCGTGTTACCAATAATATTCACTAAAACTGTATAGACCTCTGCTTTTTTATACCAAATGCCTCCACTTTTAATGACATCAATTTCCCGTTCTTTCCCCCAGCTTCCGCCCATGTGAACAAACATGGATTTCTTATCAAACAGCACATTTAAAGAATCTACATTCTTGTTTGCCATCCAATCCCACTTTGCTTTAGATAGATTAATGATCTCCTGTTCGGTCCCGGTGGCTATTGGGCTCGGTTTTGTTACCTGGGCATCGCATGATTGTCCAATCATTATTAAAAAACAAAATCCGAGAATTGATACTTTCATATAAGCATTATCTATTTGTTTTACTATTGTATTCCTCATCTGTTACTTTTTGCAGCCATACTGTTGCTCCTCTGTGAGCCGGGCTGGTGGCCAGGTAAGTAACACCTGATTCAGCGGATGAGCCATGCCAATGTTCTACACCGGGAAGACATTTGACGACTTCTCCTTTACGAACTATTCTTTTTGGTTTGCCTCTTTCCTGGTAATAACCCACGCCCTCAGTAATAATCAGAATTTGTCCGGCCGGGTGATAATGCCAATCTAACTTTTTACCGGGTGGAAATTTTGCAACAGCGATACTGAAATTGAAAATGCTATCAGGATGATTTAATTCAACGAGCGTATTGTTGCCGGTGCTACGAACTAGCAGCGGTACTTCATCTTTTGTATAAATAGTTGAATCCTGCGCTCCAGCTTTGTTTAACAGAGCCGCAGTTAACATAAACGTACAAAGCAATAATTGTTTCATAATTTTTATTTGAATGTTTTCTTTTAACCTTTTTTTCAATGGCTCCTCATTCATTTGCATTTTTGCATTGCTTTTTTTTGTAACATAACATCACCCATCAAATACCACGTGATTGAAGACGAGCTCGTTTCTTAAGTGCCTTTTCAATCACATTAAATCTTGGTTTGCGGGGATCGGGCTTGCTGATTGCCTTTCCGTCTAACTCAATATCGAGGATCTCTTCCTTTTGTGTATCGTACAAAGGCCAATTAGGTAAACCATTTCCATTAGGATTGCCTGTCTTTGCGAAGTTTGTCCAATAAGTGTTCATGATCCTCGCCAGCTCTTTCTCGTCGGGTGTTGCTTCACCGGGGTTGCCCCACCTTGCATTAAGCGTATTAAATACAAACGAAACTTCAGATCCGTGACCGGCACCGTAGGGGGCTCGCTGTCGCGCTGCAGTTGGAACATAACCGAATTGATACATATAAGCTGGTGAACGGTTAGCGACAAAAGCTCTTGCAGTCATTCGTGCCGGCTCACCCCATACCCAATCTGTGTTAAACTTTGTGATGACTTCGGCGAATACTTTACTTCCGTCAGGATCGAAGGCAGCTTTAGCTTCAGCTTCCTGTTCATCAAAATTTTTAAATAATGTTTCCTTTAAATTGGCGTTGCTAACAAATGCTCCGCCTATCTCGGCACTGCAGTTTCCAATGATGAGTGGAACCTTAGCCTGTCTGCCTGCTTTGTAAGCACTCTCTGCAGTTTCTACAACAAGTTTACCATCGAGGATCGGGCCTGAATATATTCTACCAACAGAACTATCATTTTCCTGGCCTCCATCTACAATTTCAGCAACGCTCAGGGAACGAAGCATTGCCAATGCTGCAGCATCTGTGCCTTCGATCTTATGTTTGCGGGCAAAATTTATCCCGATTGTTTCTGCGGAAACAGTATAAAAAGGATCAGCATTTTCTGTCTTGATCGGCCTGCCGGTGAGAACACCATCACGGCCACCGCCCGATTCACTGATGGCTTTATGAAAAAGGCCTTTCGCAGCTGGTATCGTTAATAGTGAATGAACAGAAACTCCGCCAGCAGAAAAACCGAAGATCGTCACGTTGTTTGGATCGCCTCCAAAGGCAGCAATGTTTTGCCGGATCCACTTGAGCGCGGCAATCTGGTCCATATAGGCATAGCTGCCTTTATATTCTTCCGGATGTTCTTTGCTCAATGGAGGGAATGCAAAATGACCGAGGCGTCCAAGTCTGTAATTGATAGTTGTCAGGATGACGCCTTGTTTAGCAAAGGCATCTCCTGCCGAGCCGGCGCCCGAGCTGCTACCTCCTGTAAATCCGCCTCCGTGGATCCAGACCATCACCGGTAATTTTGATTGCTTCGTGGCTGCTGCCGGTGTCCACACATTAAGGAAAAGGCAATCTTCAGAAGAGTTTGCAGCAATTCCGGAAGCGGTTCGCTGAAAACCGCCCTGTGCACAATCGGCGCAAAATTTTTTTGCATCACGAACTCCCTGCCATGCTATTACCGGTTGTGGAGGCCGCCATCTATATTCACCAACCGGTGGTGCAGCATAAGGAATTCCTTTGAAACTTGTCACGGTTCCTACCGTAATGCCTCGTACATCGCCGGAGGTGATATGAACAACCGGGCCGACGATGGTATCGTTTTGTTGAGCAGGCAAAGAGCATGCAATGAGCAACACAATCCCTGAAAGTAATTTTTGCATTATTTATTTTAAAGCGGAATCTTGTTTATCGTTTTGTAAAGTTCTCTGCATTTTGATGAGGGGATGGTATACAGATCACGGATTTATCTACCATTATCGCTGATATGGTTATAACACTTGTTTACTCGTTTTTCAAGTGCTTAAATTTGTATATAAACCCTTGCAGATATGGAAAAGGTGTACAGGTTTGATGCAGTAAGTGAATATAACAATCTGAATAGCCATGAAACGCTACACCCACTGGTGACTGTAATCGATTTTTCAAAATCCAAACCATGGTCATGGCCGGGAGGTGATGCAAAGACAATAAAAGTAAATTATGGACTCTACTCTGTTGTTCTAAAGGAAAGTAATTGCGGCGATCTAAAGTATGGTTGCAATTATTACGACTACCAGGAAGGCACTTTGGTTTTTATATCGCCAGGCCAGGTAATAGAAGTGGAAGATTTTGGGAATAATTTTCATCCGAAGGGTTATGGATTGTTATTTCATCCAGACCTGATCTACGGTACATCGCTTGGCCGTCATATCCAGGACTATAGTTTTTTC
>DASVAM010000587.1:0-5667 GCA_036376375.1 Chitinophagaceae bacterium | reverse complement strand
CCTAAGTAAAATGTATCTATGAAAAATTGGTTTATTATTCTTGCTTTCTTTGTCATCGGTTTTAATGTCGTGAAAGCGCAAAGGATCAATCCTTCCTTGTTGAAAAATACGTGGTCCGCATTTTGGATCACTGCTCCCGGTGCACCCGCAAAAGGTTACGGTGTATATTATTTCAGAAAAAAGATCTCTTTAACTGAAAAACCGGATTCATTTATTGTTCATGTTTCTGCCGATAACCGCTATGTTTTAATTATTAATGAAAAATTTGTTTCACTTGGTCCTGCAAGAAATGATCTTTATCATTGGAATTTTGAGACGGTTGATATTGCTCCTTATTTGATTAATGGAGATAATATCATCACCGCCACGGTTTGGAATGAAGGGGAATACAGACCGGAGGGACAGATCTCAAACCGTACAGGATTTTTAATGCAGGGTAATACAACTAAGGAAGAAGTTATTAATACAAATACTTCCTGGAAATGTTTTAAAAATCCTGCTTATACTCCATTAACAGGGATCGGCTATAATACTTATTATGTTTCAGGTCCGGGCGAATTAGTTGATATGAATAAGATGCCTGATGGGTGGATGAAAAGCAAATTTGATGATACTGCATGGCCAACTGCTGTGAAAGCGCATTGGAGAGGCGGAACGCCAAAAGGGAATGTTGATATTGCCGAATGGATGCTGGTTCCATCGACACTGCCACCGATGGAACTAAAAGTGCAACGCTTTGCAGCTGTCAAAAAAGCAACTGGAATTACAATTCCGGATGGATTCCCTGCAATTCAAAAAGCAATAACAATTCCGGCAAACACGCAAGTTTCATTTCTATTGGATCAATCTTTCTATACAAATGCCTACCCTGAATTAGATTTCAGCAAAGGAAAAGATGCGGGCATCTTATTGACCTACGCCGAAGCCTTATTTACCGAAAAACCAGATGGACCCGGCAAAACATTTAAAAAAGGAAACCGAAATGAAGTTGACGGAAAAATAATTGCGGGCAGAAAAGACAGTATTATCTCGAGTGGAAAAGATGAGCAATATTACAGTACGCTTAACTGGAGAACATTTCGATTTGTTGAAATTAAAATAACAACAAAGGACGAACCGCTGGTCATCAATGATATTTATAGCTTGTTCACTGGCTATCCCTTTCAATTGAATGCAACATTCGATGCACAGGATAAAACATTGGATAAAATTTTTGAAGTAGGTTGGCGAACCGCCAGATCATGTGCATGGGAGACTTATATGGACTGTCCTTATTATGAACAGTTGCAATACATCGGTGATAGCCGTATCCAGGCATTGGTTTCTTTGTATAACAGCGGCGATGACCGGTTAGTAAGGAATGCGATCACACAAATGGATAATTCACGGATGGCAGAGGGTATCACATTAAGTCGTCACCCGTCTTTTTCTCCCCAGCAAATTCCCACATTCTCGCTTTGGTATATTGGTATGGTGCATGATTACTGGATGTACCGTGGGGATAGCGCATTTATTAAGGATAAGTTGCAGGGAATACGAAATGTTCTCTGGTTCTTTAATAAATACCAGGATGAATATGGTTCATTAAGAAATGTTCCTTATTGGATATACACCGATTGGGTAGAAGGAAAAACCGGCTGGCCAGGCGGGGTAGGTCCCATTGGAAAAGATGGAAGTTCCTCGTTATTGGATCTTCAACTATTATGGGCTTTGCAGGTTGCGGCAAAGCTTGAAACAGAACTTGGATCTCCTGCGATTGCAAATGAATATCAAAAGAAAGCGAGACAATTGCAGCAAACCATTCAACACAACTATTGGAATTCTGCTAAAAAACTTTTTGCCGATACAAGAGATAAAGATCGTTACTCGCAACATGCAAACATATTGGCGATACTTACCAATACGATCAGGGGAACTGCTGCAACTGAGCTTGCCAAAAAAATAGTTGCAGACAAAACATTAGCGCCGGCTTCAATTTATTTTAAATATTATCTGCACATGGCGCTGACAAAAGCCGGATTGGGAAATGATTATTTGAAATGGCTGGATAAATGGAAAGAGAACATTGAAATGGGATTGACAACATGGGCAGAGATATCAGAGATCGATAATGCACGGTCCGATTGTCATGCATGGGGTTCAAGCCCGAATATTGAATTTTTCAGAACAGTTCTTGGCATTGACACCGACGCCCCTGGTTTTGAAAAAATAAAAGTGGAACCACATTTGGGAGACCTAAAAAATGTGAAAGGAAAGATGCCACATCCGAATGGGTTTATTTTAGCGAGCTATCAGCTTGTAAATGCCCCCCCGGACGACCCCCGCCTGAATGACTCAGTCGGGCAGGCGGTCGGACGGGATAAATGGAATATTGAGATCACGCTGCCGGAAAAAAATTCCGGAAGATTTATTTGGAAAGGAAAGACCTATGCATTGAAGCCGGGAACAAACAATTTAAATTTGTAATTGACTGTGCGGAAGAGGCAATTAATAGTTCTATTTGCACCACATAGGTACATAGAAACATAGGTTTCACAATAGAAATCCTATGTGTTATACTATTGTGTGCTATGTGACTATGTGGTTCCAAAATTGATCTTTATAACGATCTTCTCAAGGTAAGTTTGAATGGAACGGGCAAATGATCTCTTTTATGGTTCAGGACCATTTCTGCGGTCATTGCTCCCATTTTCTTAAAATCAGTAGAGATAGTAGTGATGCCATCAAGAATGAACTGTTTCCAGGGTGTTTCATTGTAAGAAATGATGCCAACATCTTTACCCACTTTTAGCTTTGTCTTTTTAATCTTTTCAAGCAGGGTCACGAGGTCATCTTCCATCAGGTTGATGTAAACTTCTCCCTCGGCTATTTCCTCATCGGCCACTTTATGAACTACTTTATAACTAAATGCATAATCACGGCAGAACGATTGAAACCCTTTTAGTATCTCATCCGGGAAATAACTGTAGGATGGAAAGATCATTTTCAACGTTTGATATTTCTGGAGTTGTGGCAGGGCTTCTTTCAGGGCATTATAGATGTCTGTTTCAAAATTCTCATATACGGCGCCGTACTCATTTTTAATACCGGTGATTATTTTATCCATCAATATTAAATGTCCTTTTGTTATTTCATTGATCACCGACGCTGCATTTTCACCACCTTCGATAAAATGAGGAATGATAATGTAATGGGTATAATCGTCTTTCCTGTTTTGCACTAACTTTTTAAATAAGCTAAAATCATTGTTGTAAATATAAAAATCGATCGCAGCCTGTTCACCTAATATTCCGACAAATGAATCGTACATAAGTTTTTTGTGCGCACTTAATTTATTGAACAGCAGGAAAACTTTTATGGATTGTTTGAAATCTGTTTTTGAAATAAAATATCCTTTACCCGGCACGGAGCCGACAACGCCCAACTGCTTTAAATGCCGATAAGCTTTTTCGGCGGTATCCCGGGAAATTTCGAGTTCATAACTAAGGTCATTGATCGAAGGAAGAGGGTAATCTTTCCCGATGATACCTCTTTCTATGGCATATAATATAGAATTGGTGAGCTGCTGGTATTTTGGCGTTACGGATTGCCCGTCAATATCTATTAAGCGGTATATGTTGTCAGATGTCATGCTTTAAATGATGTAAATATATACCCTTTTATAACAGCTTGCAGGCCAGCGAAAGAGGCAAAAACAGGACGATGCAGGATGCTAAAGCAGGATAATGAAAATATCTTGCTTTCTGAAAAAATTTGCAACTAAACGCTTTGCCATGCTCTTCAATTTACTTTCAAAAATCCTCATTGGCTGTATAGTTTATCGTGAATCATTATTTTTAGGGAATAGGGTTGAAAATATCCGGTTGGAAATTTTAAAGCAAGCAGGTCTTAATTTTCTTTTGATTAAACGATAAACGAATGCAAGTCATATTAGGAGTTCTCTTTCATTTTATTGGCGGTTTTGCCTCTGGTAGTTTTTATATACCATTTAAGAAAGTAAAAGGGTGGCATTGGGAATCTTATTGGATCGTGGGCGGATTGTTTTCCTGGTTAATTGTTCCGCCACTTGCAGCATGGCTCACCATTCCCGGCTTTGCGGAGATTATAAAGGCAACAGGCTTTTCTACCTTATATATTACTTTCTTTTTTGGATTGCTATGGGGAATCGGAGGTCTCACTTATGGATTGGGAGTTAGATACCTGGGTGTATCCCTTGGAAGCAGTATCATTCTTGGCTTATGCATGGTATTCGGAGCTTTGATACCTTCTATCTATTATGATTTTTCACCCGTGGAAGGAAAAGATACTTTTGGTGAGATGATAAGTTCAAGTTGGGGACTCATTGTTTTAGCAGGCCTGGTTGTTTGTATTCTCGGGATCATTATTTGCGGAAAGGCCGGAATGATGAAGGAAAAACAGTTGCAGGCTGCGGGAACTGATTCACACGGCATGGAAGTAAAGACAGAGTACAAATTTGCACTGGGGATGTTTGTTTCAATAATATCAGGTGTACTCAGTGCTTGTTTTAATTTTGGATTAGAAGCGGGGCAATCGATGGCGGCAGTTGCAAATGAAAATTGGAAAGCAGCGCATCCGGAGCAGGGAGAATTTTTATTTCGCAATAATGTTATTTATGTCGTTTTATTATGGGGAGGTCTTACGACCAATTTTATCTGGTGTATGATCTTAAATGCCCGGAACAGATCATTTGGGGATTATACAAATAAGAAGACCCCCTTAGCCTCCAACTACATGTTTGCTGCTTTAGCAGGTACTACATGGTTCCTCCAGTTCTTTTTCTATGGCATGGGAGAAAGTAAATTAGGGAATGGTCCAAGCTCGTGGATACTTCATATGGCATTTATCATTCTTGTCGCAAATATGTGGGGTATCATATTAAAAGAATGGAAGGGCGTAACTAAAAAAACAGCAAGAACAATTGCGGTCGGAATTCTTACAATCATTCTTGCAGTAATAATTGTGGGTATTGGAAATAATAAGCATGAGGAATTAAAAAATCAAAAATCGTTATCATATGTCAACGGTAGCAGTAAAATTTAAGCATGTAAGCTACTTGTGGGATGAGTCCAGGGCGGCTCAACTTGCCGGTGATGAAGTGGCCTTGTTGGTTTATAGATCGAATCTGTTGGGTGCCGATCTGCGTCTCACAAATTACGGAGGAGGAAATACATCCTGTAAAGCAACTGCAAAAGATCCTTTGACAGGAAAAGATGTGGAAGTGATGTGGGTAAAAGGCAGCGGTGGCGACCTTGGAACAATGAAAAAAAGCGGGTTGGCAGCATTATATGTTGACAGGTTAAGAGCTTTAAAAAATATTTATCGGGGTATTGACCATGAAGATGAGATGGTGGACCTTTTTAATCACTGTATTTATGACCTCGCATCAAAAGCTCCGTCTATTGATACACCATTGCATGGATTTCTTCCATTCAAACATATCGATCATTTACATCCGGATGCAGCCATTGCTATTGCTGCAGCAAAGGATGGAAAAAAGATCACGCAGGAATTATTTAGCGGTACAATTGGTTGGGTGGATTGGCAGCGTCCCGGTTTTGACCTTGGATTAAAACTAAAAAAATGTCTTGATGAAAATCCTGGCATTCGCGGTATCATGCTTGGTTCGCATGGTTTATTTACCTGGGG
>DASVAM010000586.1:0-9451 GCA_036376375.1 Chitinophagaceae bacterium | reverse complement strand
GTTGTGCATGGCACGGTTGCAACAGTCAGCGATCCACATGAAATCGCAAATGTTTGCGGAATGAAAGGAGTTGAATTCATGATTGAAAATGGGAAAACAGTTCCTTTTAAATTCAACTTCGGGGCGCCAAGCTGTGTTCCGGCGACAATTTTCGAAACAGCCGGAGCCAGTTTAGATTCAAGTGATGTAGAAAATCTTTTGAAAAGAGATGAAATAAAATATTTGAGTGAGATGATGAATTTCCCCGGCGTATTGAATGAAGATGAAGAAGTGATGAAAAAAATTGCGGCAGCTCATCGTTTATTAAAGCCGGTTGATGGTCATGCTCCCGGTCTGAAAGGAGATCTGGTAAAACAATATATTTCTGCCGGTATTACTACCGATCATGAGTGTTTTACAAAAGAAGAGGCTTTGGATAAGCTGCAAAATGGGATGAAGATAATAATCCGGGAAGGAAGCGCCGCAAAGAATTTTGATGCATTGATCGAGCTTTTGAATGATTATCCGAACCAAATGATGTTTTGCAGCGATGATAAACATCCTGATAGTCTGGTGCTGGGACATATTAATCAATTATGTGCAAGGGCAGTAGGAAAAGGTATAGATGTTTATAAAGTATTAAGTGCTGCCTGTATTAATCCGGTACAGCATTATAAACTGAATGTTGGGTTGTTAAGAGAAGGTGATCCGGCTGATTTTATAGTTGTAAAAGATTTAGAAAAGTTTGAAGTGGTGAAAACATTTATTAATGGGGAACTGGTAGCTGAAAATGGAAAATCCAGGATCAGGACTCAAAGATCCACGATCATCAACAATTTTTCCAGTCGTAAAAAATTGCCGGTAGATTTTAAAATGCCCTCGAAAAACGAAAAAAAAATCGAAGTAATTGAAGCGTTAGATGGACAACTTATCACTAATAAAATCTCCTACGAACCAGCCGTCATCAATGGAATGATGGAAAGCGACGTTGAAGATGATGTTTTAAAAATAGTTGTGGTCAACCGTTACAAAGAGGCGCCTATCGCAAAAGCCTTTGTAAACAACTTCAAGTTATTAAAAGGAGCTATCGCCTCTTCTGTTGCGCATGATAGTCATAATATTGTTGCGGTAGGTGTAGATGATGAAAGTATATGTAAAGCGGTGAATCTCGTTATAGAAAAAGAAGGTGGTGTAAGTGCGGCCTCAACCCAACCCCTGTCCGATAGAGAGGGGCTGGAAGATCAATATAGCATGGTGCTTCCATTGCCAGTCGCCGGATTGATGAGCAATGAAGATGGATATAAAGTAGCTGCTGCATACACGGCAATTGATAAAATGGTGAAAGAAGAATTAGGTTCCACCCTTTCTGCTCCGTTCATGACGCTCTCCTTTATGGCACTGCTCGTTATCCCACATTTAAAACTAAGTGATAAAGGTTTGTTTGACGGAGACAGTTTCAGTTTTGTCTGAACATATTGTACGGGGCGGGAAATTCTTTCTCTGAATCTGACTGACCGCTCCCAACATTTGGTAAATCCTTGACAAAATATTGGGAAAATTTTTGCGCAAAATCTTCTAACCTTACTACACATTCATCGCAAGCAATTGCAAGTCAATAAGCCCCGGAATAAATTTTCTGCGGAAAAAAATCTGGCATTCGGCTTGAATTACCAGTACCGGAGATGATTTGAAAAGTAAAAATGGTTATATGGAAAAGATACCAATAACAACTGTGGAGACAAACACAAGACTGGCTGAAAGCCTGATCGAAGATCATATAAACAATATGCATCATGCAGAAAAAAGCTTTAAGACAAAAAATTTGAACGATGTTGCCTGTGAAAACTTTGAAAGCTTTACATGGTGCTGCGAGCATTCCCCGGTTGAAGGCTCGATCGAGATCAGTTACATAGATCACCATAACCGTAGCAGACACATAAGCGTTCCTGTAGAAACTAATTTCGGCGTCGTTTGTACGAAAGAAAAGGAAAGAAAATATAAAATAACCTGGAGTTATTCACTTTCATAATTTCAGGAACCAATAAGCTCTTATAATGGCTCTTTTTAAAATTTTCACAAACCTTTTATAACCATTTTGATCTTTAAAGCATCATATAAACGGACAGAAAGGAACAACCATCTGTGATTAATGGCAAGTGACAGGGAAAAAAGATGATTGTTACCCCTCGAAGTCACTTGTTATGAAAAAGACTCTACACATCAAGACAACGATAGACGAAGAAGCCTTCTTAGAAGACATGGTGGAAAAATTAGCTTTACGTCATACCTATAAGCGGCAATCAATTCCCGGCATCAACGATGTGCTTGAAACTTCCTCCAACGAGACTTACGTAAGCGGGAGCATTGCTATAGAAACCCCGGATGAGCAGATCAACATGCCATTTATAACAAGCTTTTTATTCACTTGTATTAAGGTCGCTGAGGATACTTACAGCCTTGAATGGGGAATTTCTATGTCCTGAACTTCAACTTTCATAGCATGGTGAATGTATCTCCATTTTTTCACCGGCAATTTTCCGTCATTCACCGATATATCCCCTATTATTACCTCTTCACCATTGCCCCTTGACAGCTGGCGTCATAGATTTGATCAAAATTTACAACTATGACAGAGCTACAAGACTCCCGCGAACAAAGAAGAGAGGAGAGAAGAAAAAGGCGTGAAGAAAGATGGAAAGAACGTTGCGGTCCGGGCTACCAGGGCAATTTTGGAATCATTCACTCCAGGCATGGAAACAGATGGACCGGAATATTCATTTTAGTTGTTGGCGTCGCAGCTTTAATAAAAGCAACCATTTCTGATCTACCCGATTGGTTGTTTAGCTGGCAAATGTTATTGATTGCCTTTGGCATGTTCCTCGGGATCCGGCATAATTTCCGTGGTCCGGCCTGGCTTATCCTTGTGCTTATTGGCGGCATTTTATTATTGAATGAGATTTATCCGGAGATATCATTTCGTCGTTATATGTGGCCGATGGCGATCATCATCGTAGGGCTTTTCATTATACTTCGTCCACGCCGTGGCTGGAAATTCAATCCAAATAAGAGAACAGAAGGAGCCAGTGATTCAGTCTTTACAGAAGATATCGATTATTCCAAAGATGATTTTGTTGAGAGTACTTCCATTTTTGGCGGCGCAAAAAAGATCGTGATTTCAAAAAACTTTAAGGGCGGTGATCTGGTAAATATTTTCGGTGGTACCGAGCTTGATCTTTCACAAGCGGATTTTACCGGTACAGCTGTCATCGAACTCACCACTCTCTTCGGAGGCACCAAACTACTTGTTCCATCCAATTGGGCCGTAAAGTCCGAAGCTGTCACCATCTTTGGTGGCATTGAAGACAAACGAAGAATGCACGCAGTAGCCGAAAATCCAGACAAGACTTTATTTATAAGAGGGACGGTGATATTTGGCGGCATTGATATAAAAAGTTTCTAACCCTTAATCTTAACCTTAACCTTTTTTGTTTATGAAATGGTATCTTGCTAAAATTGTTTATCGCATTATTTGTGGCAGCGGCGATCATGTTGCACAATTTGATGAACAACTCCGACTGACCCATGCAGCTAATAAAGAAGATGCATTTTACAAAGCGCAGATAATTGGGAAAAAAGGAGAAGACACGTTTTATAATTTAAAAGAAGAGCTTGTACAATGGCAATTCATCAATGTAAGTGAGCTTTACAAAATTGGTGAAATGATCGATGGCGCCGAGCTCTATTCCAGGATCGAAGAAAAAGATGATGGGGACATCTATGTTGATATAATCAACAAGAAAGCGCAAGGCATTCTTCATTCCGATTCTCACCAACTTTTAAACCTGGTATAACAAATCATGGCCACTTCTCCCTTATCAGTAACAAGATTCAGGATTATTTTCAGTATTTGCTGGCTGATCATTTTCATCGACCATGTATTCCTTTTACGCTGGTTTGGATTAAGCTGGTCAACGGCTGTGTTCGACGGAGCAGTGAATGTTGTGTTGCTGATACTCTGCTCCCTGCTGGTGATCATGATGCTTCAATATTATTTGCCCCAGAGAGAAAAATATTTTCATCTTCTCACCTGGTGTGTTTTAATTACAGGAATGGTTATCCTGTTCACCCAGGTGATATTGAAAAATGTTTATGCCGGTGACAAAGAATATATTTCTTTTTTCAATCATTCGTTGTGGGTTCGCACAAGCCTTGATTTTCTATTGATCGGATGCATCATGCTCATTAGCGTGATCTGGTACAATTGGCGGGAACAAAGCGAACAAGAGGAAAGAAAACAGGATGCTGAAAAATTGGCCAAAGAAGCTGAGCTTTTTAAACTCCGTCAGCAACTTCAACCACACTTCCTTTTCAATAGTTTAAATAGCATCAATGCATTGATTGGCGCAAGACCCCAGGAAGCCAGAAAAATGGTACAACAACTCTCTGATTTCCTGCGGGGAACAATAAAGAAGGAGGAGCACCAATGGGTGACGTTAAAAGAAGAATTACAATACCTGGAACTTTACCTTGACATCGAAAAAGTAAGATTTGGTCACCGGCTTTCAACAAAAATAGAATGCGATGCCAGTCTCGACGAAATGAAATTACCGGCCTTACTTTTACAACCCGTTATGGAAAACGCAATTAAATTCGGATTATATGACACGGTGGATGAAATTGAGATCAGTTTAAAAGCGGCAAAGGAAGAGAATAATTTGGTCATTACAGTTACCAACCCTTTTGATCCTGAAACTTCAGTTCCGAAAGGAACGGGTTTTGGATTACAATCTATCCATAGAAGATTATATTTATTGTTTGCCAGAACTGATCTTGTCAGCACTGCGTCCAAAGAAAATATATTTACAACAACAATTAAAATCCCACAGACATGAGCGGCAAAGTGATCATAATAGATGATGAACCATTGGCAAGAAGTATTGTAGTAGAATATCTTCAGCATTTTCCTGATCTGACAGTCGCACAAGTTTGCAGTAATGGATTTGAAGGAGTAAAAGCAATTCAACAATATAAACCGGATCTGATCATTCTCGACATTCAAATGCCAAAGATCAATGGCTTTGAAATGCTGGAGCTGATCGAAAATCCTCCGGCTGTAATTTTCGCCACTGCTTTTGATGAATATGCCATTAAAGCTTTCGAAGCACACGCCATTGATTATTTATTAAAACCATTTAACCAGGATCGATTTGAAAAAGCAATTAAAAAATGGAGAGACCAAAAGAACAATGCTGCTGGCGAAAAGCAGACCAGGCAATTGTTGGATGACGTTTCTTTAACTGCACCCCAAAATGAACGGATTGTGATAAAAGACGGCAGCAAGATCAAAATAATCCCCATCCAGGAGGTCCATTATCTTGAAGCGGCTGATGATTTTGTAAAAGTATTCACCAAAGAAGGCTATTTTTTGAAAAATAAGACCATGAGCCATTTTGAACAGGTGCTCGATCCCACCCAATTTGTCCGCTCACATCGTTCTTATATCGTCAATCTTCAGCAGATCACCAGAATTGATCCTTATGAAAAAGACAATCATGTCGCAATTCTTCGTTCCGGTGCGAAAGTTCCTGTGAGCAGGACAGGCTATCCGAGATTAAAGTCCATACTTGGTTTATAGAACATTGCTACAATTTCTGTACGGATAAATCCATTCTTGTTTCAGCAAAATTTTCTCTACATTTAGAGACAGATAAATAGTCTCTATCCCTGGAAATTCTTTCAGCCTCATTCCATTGAAAATCCACCAACTTAAACTTCTTTTATGGGAAAGGATAATGTCTTTTATAGATTGACCCTGGCAATTATTTTCTTGATATGCATGGGCTGTTCCAGTTATGTTATGGCTCAATCTGATTCTGAAAAGGGTTTGCCTTTTATTACTAATTATGCTGCAAAAACATTTAAAGCGCTGCCGCAAATCTGGTGCGCTGAGGAAGACAATGGTGGCATGATGTATTTTGGCGCACAAAATCATGTGCTGGAATATGATGGTGTCAAATGGAAAAAGGCCATTCGACCGCAGGGCACCAATGCAATTGTAATCAGAGCACTTAAAAAAGCGGAGGATGGCACCATATATTTTGGCGCTTATACTGACTTTGGGTATTTATCGAAAGACAGCACAGGTCAGACAATCATGAAATCATTGCTGCACCTCGTTCCCAAAGAATATCATAATTTCTTTGATGTGTGGACGATCCATTCAACTGGCAATAGTGTCTTTTTTCAAAGCCGTGAATATATTTTCAGAATAGATAAAGGCAAACATGGAAATAAAAATGATGTGAAGGTCTGGAAGCCCAAAAGTAAGTTCATGTATGCTTTTTATAATGATGAAGAATATTATGTACACCAGCAGGGTCTTGGTCTTTATAAAATGGGGAATGATTCCCTGGAGTTTATACCGGGCAGCGAATTTGTGGGGCAGGAAAGAATGCAGATCATGCTTCCGTACCCCAACGGTCAAAACGGTGAGAAACAATGGCTCATCGGAATGTTTTATAGCGGTCTGTATATATATAATGGTAAAACTTTCCGGCCCTTTAATACACAGGTTGACGAAATACTAAAATCAGGCTCACTCCTGTATAAAGGAACAAGATTAAGAAACGGGAATTATGTGCTATCAACGCTGGGTACGGGACTGCTGATCATTGATCATACTGGTAAACTATTAAATAATATCAACAGAAGCGTCGGCTTGCAGGATGAAACCGTGTATAGCATATTGGAAGATAAAAATGGTGTTTTATGGCTTACGCTGGATAATGGGATCTCAAGGGTTGATATTGCCTCACCATTTAGTCAATTTAATCTGCAATCCGGAATTAACACATCCGTTCTTGCCGTTCATCGATTTGAAGGTGAACTATATGTTGGAACCAGTAACGGTCTGCTGAAATACGACAGTATCAACAGGGTTTTCCGACAGTTCACCAGCATACCACTTACTCAAATATTTACCTTTTTGCAGGTTGGCAATGAATTATTTGTTCCCTGCGATGGGCTGTTCTCAATAAAAAACAAGAAAATTAATGTCATCAGGTCATCAGTCAGCGGAGATATGACGATCTCAGGTCTTCATAATTCAAATAAACACCCGGAAATACTCTATGCCGGCAGTCAAATTGGTGTGGCAATTTTTACAAAAGATGCCACCGGTAAATGGAATTTTGAAGGACACGTTAAAGGGCTGAATGAACAGATCTGGACCTTTTCAGAAATGAATGACGGAAGGGTTTGGGCGGGCTCACAAAACTCGGTTGTTTTCAGGATCACTCCCGGCTTTGATGAAAACGGCAAATTCAATCTTCAACAAACAACAATTGAAGAATTTGGGCCTAAGCAAAATATTAAGAACCTGGTTGGTACCGTACTTACGCTTAATGATAGAACTTACTTCAATACCGATTCGACATTGATGGTGTTTGATGACAATAGAAAGATCTTTCATGAGGACACAACGTTCTTCAAGAAAACGGAAGGACTTCAGTCGGAATTTATCGGCGTGGAAGATTCCAAAGGCAGAGTATGGTTACGATTGGGAAAAGAAACAAGGCTGGCAACAAAAAATGCCGATGGTTCATATAAGATTGAAAGCAATCGATTGAGTAGTTTCTCTGACTTTTCGTTTTCTTCCTTTTATCCTGATAAAAATGATGTGTTATGGATCGCCACCACCGATGGTCTTGTGAGGTACGACGAAAAACTTGATGTGACAAAAAACCAATCTTTTAAGACAATTCTTCGGCATATTAGCTCTGAAAAGTCTACCTTACCATTGATCGAAAATAGTAAAGGGCAGGCTTCGCTGTCATTCAAAAACAACACGCTTCGCTTTGAATATGCTGCACCTTATTTTGACCAGGAAAACAAAACACAATATCAAACCTGGCTTGAAGGATTCGAAGACGAATGGACTGAATTAGATAATAATTTTTACAAAGAATATACAAACCTCCCACCGGGAAAATATACATTTCACGTACGAGCAAGAAATGTTTCTGGTACGTTGAGTGAAGAGGCTATTCATTCATTTGAAATTTTACCACCCTGGTACCGTACCTGGTGGGCTTACTTGTTGTATGTAGTTATTGCAGCCGGAATTGTTTATGTACTGATCCGCTGGCGCACCAAACAGTTGCATGAAAAACACCGGGAGCTGGAAAAAACTGTTGCTGATCGTACAAAAGAATTAAGTCATCGCGTAGAAGAGCTGGCCGTTATCAATAGTGTACAGGATGGATTGGTAAGGGAATTAGATATGCATGGCATCTATAATCTTGTAGGAGAAAAGATCCGTGAAATTTTTAATGCCCAGGTGATTGATATCGTTACGTATGATAAAACAACCAACCAGATAGCAGATCAATACACATTTGAAAAAGGTGACCGAACATTATTGGGATCAAGACCGCTGAAAGGATTTCGGAAGCATGTGATTGAAACAGGAAAACCTCTTATTATAAACAAAGACGTTAATCAGGAAAGAGCCCGGTATGATCAAACAGTGATTATAGGCGAAGGTGCAAAATCAATTGTGTTGGTTCCTATGATTGCGGGTGGTGAAGTAACGGGTGTAATAAGTTTACAAAACCTCGATAGGGAAAATGCTTTTACTGAATCTGATGTAAACCTGTTGACCACACTTTCTAACAGTATGAGTGTGGCGTTGGAAAGTGCAAGACGTTTTGATGAAACAAATCGCTTATTAAAAGAAACCGAGCAACGTACTGCTGAACTGTCCGTAATAAATAGCGTACAGGAAGGACTGGCAAAGGAGCTGGACATGCAGGCGATTTATGATCTTGTTGGGGAACGGATCACAAATGTATTTAATGCCCAGGCCCTGATCATTGCCACTTTAGATCCGGAAACGAAAACAGAACATTTCAATTTCGTAATTGAAAAAGGGGAACGATTCTATTTAAAACCGAGACCTTACGATAAATTAAGAGAGCATCTTATTGAAACCCGCCAAAAAATTCTAATAAATGAAAACTTTGAGGAGGCTGGCGCAAAATTCGGAATGAGGGTTCTTCCCGGAACCGAGCATCCGAAATCTCTATTATTCGTACCATTGGTCATTGGTGACAAAGTAAAGAGCTATGTCAGCCTGCAAAACGTAGATAAAGAAAATGCCTTTAGCGATTCCGATGTAAGGCTACTCGAAACAGTTGCTAATAGCATGAGTGTCGCATTGGAAAATGCGAGGCTGTTCGATGAAACCAATCGTTTGTTAAAAGAAACAGAGCAACGCACTGCAGAACTTGCTGTTATTAATAGTGTACAGGAAGGCCTCGCAAAAGAATTGGATATACAAGGAATTTATGAATTAGTTGGCGATCGTCTTTGTGACCTGTTTCCCGATACGCAAACCCTGGTGATCCGTACATTTAATCATGAGTCGGGCATCGAACATTTTCACTATGCAATAGAAAAAGGTGTTCGCTTC
>DASVAM010000138.1:0-2875 GCA_036376375.1 Chitinophagaceae bacterium | reverse complement strand
GTCGGCAAAATGAACTACCAGGGCGATCTGAACCCAAACAGCTTCACTTTCGCCCGCTCAAAATTCACCACAGCAGTTACAGTCCGTCAGTCTCTGAACAGGTGGATATCATTAAAAGGGGGTTTTGCAATAGGAAGCATTGAAGCCGCTGACAAATACAACCGGGATTATTTGAAACCACGCAACCTGAGTTTTTTTACCACGATCAAAGAAGCATCGTTAGGCATGGAAGCATCATTGCTCGACCTTTCCACAACGCGGTTTACTCCTTATGTCAGCGGTAGTGTTTCAGTTTTTCATTTTAATCCATGGGCACATGACGATAATGGTGAGAAAGTTTTCTTACAACCATTGAGTACCGAAGGACAAGGTCTTGCCCAATTTCCAAAACAAAAAGTCTATAAACTTAACCAGTTTGCCGTGGGTTTTGGCGTTGGCGCACGGTACGCAATTAGTAATAATATCAATATCGGTGTTGAATTCAGTCAGCGAAAGACTTTTACTGATTACCTCGACGATGTTAGCAGCATGTATGTTGATCGGAATGTTTTGTTGCAGGCAAAAGGATCTAAAGCAGTTGAAATGGCATATCGGGGTGATGAGTTGGCCGGTGGTCAACCTTATCCTAATCATGGTGAGCAAAGAGGTACGCCATCTGAAATGGATTGGTATTATTTCTTTGGATTAAATTTTGAGATCCGGCTTTCTGCCTTTGCCAATTTATTGACGAGCCGTGGGGAAAATTCTTCTGTACTACATCATACCCGTTGCCCCAAAAATGTGCAGCAATAATCTTTTGTGAATTGGGGATAGTATATTGTAATCGATACTGTGATTCAGGCCTTATTTTTGCACAACGAACCCAAATCAGGCTTATGAAAACAGTTTTCCTGTTTTTTCTTTTTTTACTGAATGTTCTTTTGCTCCCGGCGCAGCGTGTATTTGTTGGTGTGGCCGGGGGATTGGCCAATTATAATGGTGACCTGCTTGACAAGCTGTATCCTAAAAACATAACCAATGGGTTTATCGGTCTTACCGTTCATTACGAATTGCAGGACCAGCTCCTTATTCGCGGTTCTTATACGTTTGCACGGGTAAATGGAAGTGATAGCTATAGTGAAAAGGCAAATCTGCGGGAGCGAAATCTTCGTTTTGAATCAGCCGTGTCTGAATTCAGTTTTGTTGCAGAATATTATATCTTCAACCTGTATGAGAAGAGATTCTCACCCTATGTTTTTGCCGGGTTAGGGGTCTTTCATTTTGATCCCTATACACATGATTCAACCGGTAAGAAATTCTTTTTAAAACCATTAAGTACGGAAGGCCAGGGTATCTATGCAAACAAAAAGCCATATTCTTTATGGCAACCGGCTGTTCCATTTGGAGGCGGTATAAAATTTTCCATTAATGATAACGTTCGGATTGGAATTGAACTTGGCTTAAGAAAATTATTTACAGATTATCTGGATGATGTAAGTACGAGTTATCCCGATTATAACGATCTGCTTGCTGCAAGAGGACCAACTGCCGTTGATCTTTCTTACCGGACGGATGAAATACCAGGTGGCGATCCGAATTTTCCAACCAAAGACACACAACGTGGTGGTGCTGATCAAAAAGATATTTATTATTTCACCGGGATCAATATTTCTTTTCGTCCTTCATTCGGCGGCGGTCGTGGCGGTGGCCGGAATAAAGCATGGGGTAAGAAGAACAAATTTGGTTGCCCGACTGTTCCATTATAAGGTCGGAGATCATTTCGTGAATTGCTTATTCCCCATTCCAAATTAACTTTGAATTTCATTCATAAGTAATGGCATATCGTAACCAGCAGCATTTTATTGATACCTTAGAAAAAGAAGGTGAGCTACTACGCATCAGGACTTTTGTCGATCCCAAATTAGAGATAGCGGAGATCACCGACCGGATGAGCAAGCAACCCGGTGGGGGTAAAGCGTTATTGTTTGAAAACACAGGCTATGATCCTGTCTCCCGGCAGGCAGGCTTTCCGGTGCTGATGAACGCGTACGGTAGTGAAAAGAGAATGTGCCTTGCATTAGGTGTTAAACATTTGGATGATGTTGCAAAGGAAGTAGAAAATTTATTTAAGTTATTGTCAACGCCAAAAGAAGGGATCATTGATAAACTGAAAATGCTTCCGAAGCTTAACCAGTTCGCTTCCTGGATGCCGACTGTAAAAAGTGGAAGAGGAGAATGCCAGGAAATAGTAATGCGTGAACCAGATATTACAAAACTTCCCGTTATCACTTGCTGGCCAAAAGACGGAGGCCCATTTGTTACATTACCCGTCATTCATACAAAAGATCCAACTACCGGGATCCGGAATGTGGGTATGTACAGAATGCAGGTCTATGAACCAACGCTTACTGGCATGCACTGGCACAAGCATAAGGTTTCTGCCAAACATTTTAATGAATATAAAAAGCTGAATAAACGAATGCCCGTTGCTGTTGCACTCGGCGGTGATCCTGTTTACGCCTATTCGGCCACGGCACCTTTACCGGAGAATGTAGATGAATATATGCTGGCAGGTTTTTTACGTAAGAAAAAAGTGGAATTGGTGAGATGTATTACGCAACCGGATATCGAAGTGCCGGCAGATGCAGATTTTATCATCGAAGGATATGTTGAGCCGGGTGATGAAATGATATGGGAAGGCCCGTTCGGCGATCATACTGGTTATTATTCTTTACCGGATTGGTATCCGCGTTTCCATATCACAGCTATCACGCATAAAAAAAATCCTGTTTATCCCGCGACCATTGTTGGAATTCCTCCGCAGGAAGACGCATGGTTAGGGAAAGCAACTGAAAGAATCTTTTTAGCACCCATCAAAATGACGCTGGTTCCTGAA
>DASVAM010000567.1:0-3183 GCA_036376375.1 Chitinophagaceae bacterium | reverse complement strand
TAAACGTTATGCTGACCGACGTGCCATCAGAAGATTCAATACGAATTGAGGGCAGTAAAAAATTTATCGAAAAAGTAAGGATCATCCAGGCTGGGAGGGAATTAACCGTAAGATCAAAAAGTTTTACAGACCTCGCAAGAAAAGGAATCATCTATATACCGGTTGGCTTATTACAAAACATCGAAATACATGCAGCAGCAAAACCTATTTCTTTCGATATTCTCCTGTCACCGCTTTTAGACATCCTTATGAATAGTGGTTCCACAATTGATCTTTTGCTGAAGGGCCGGCTGAAAATTCGGGAAGCAGAAGGATACGATTTTACTGACGACAGGCTGTATGAAAAAAAGCCATTCTCTTTAGTTCAAAACAAAAACCTTAAATATTAATTTTTTAATCATGAAAAAAATTCTTGTGCTCCTTTATGGGCTAATCTCTTACCTCGTCTTCTTTGGCACTTTCCTTTACGCATTTGGATTTGTCGGGAATCTCTTTGTGCCAAAGTCAATTGACGGTGTTCCCATGGTTCCTGTGGCACAGGCAATATTGGTAAATGCCTCATTGCTTTTACTTTTTGCCCTGCAGCATAGCATAATGGCAAGACCCGCATTTAAAAACTGGTGGACCAGAATAATACCAGAGGCGGCGGAACGCAGCACCTATGTATTACTTTCAAGTATCTGCCTCATATTGCTGGTATGGCAATGGCAACCTATGGGCGGATTTATATGGAGAATAGAAGAGCCGCTAACCAAAACCATTCTGACCGCTCTTTTTATTACTGGATGGCTGATCGTGCTGGTAAGCACTTTTATGATCAATCATTTTGACCTTTTCGGTTTACGCCAGGTATGGTTCTATTTCCTGGGAAAAAAATATGAGCCGCTTCGTTTCCGAATCCCTTTCTTTTATAAATATGTCCGGCACCCGCTCTATTTGGGTTGGCTGATCGCTTTTTGGGCAACGCCGGTCATGTCTGCAGCGCATTTATTGTTTGCTGTGCTTACAACGGGTTATATTCTGACCGCGATAAAATTCGAAGAAAAAGATCTGATCAGGCATTTTGGAGAAAAATATTTGAATTATAAACAATGGGTGCCAAAGATCATTCCATTTACAAAAAGAAATCACGTAAAATAGATTGTATGAAACCACTCTTTTTAAAAAGATATTTTCAGAAATATGGAAAGAAAGCATTGATTATTTACCTGTGCTGGTCGGTAATAAAAGGAATTGCATTTCTCCTTTTGGGAGTTAAATTGTTTAGTTGAAGCATCCATATTTTCTGTTGCAAAGCAAACCCCGTAAGGTTTGCTTTTTTATTTATGTTTACAGGAAAATCTAACATTGGATTTTTGGGAAAAATTTATTTCAAATGTACAGCAAACCAGCTGGCAGGAATGGGTGAGTACCATTACTCAAATAGCCAGTGTTTGGTTTGCCCGAAAAAATAACGTGCTGGTATACCCAACCGGCATTATTGGAGTGCTGCTTGCCGCCTGGCTTTATTTTTTCAATTCACATCCGCCTCTGTATGCTGATGGCACATTAAATATTTATTATTTTATAATGAGTATTTATGGTTGGTATAACTGGGTACAAAAAAAGGACGCAGAACATTTTACTTATCCTATTAGCTGGTGCAACAATAGAGAGCTTTCAACTGGAGCTTTGTTATTTTCCGTATCATGGGCTATCCTATATTTTGCCCTGATCAAGATTACCGACAGCAACACTCCTGTTTTAGATTCCCTGGTTTCTGCTTCTGCGGTAGTTGCTATGTGGTGGATGGCAAAAAGAAAAATCGAGAATTGGCTGGCATGGATCATCAGTAACATTGTAGCGATTCCATTGAATTTTTATAAAGAGTTTTACTTATTCACTTTAATGTATGTCTTATTTCTTGGTCTCGCAGTTTGGGCATTTATAGATTGGAAAAAACAAGCAGTTAAAAATTAACCATGAGCTATTGCAAATACATCAATTCATTAAAACCCAAGGAACAAAATGTCCACCGTGAATACCACGATAAATATTATGGCTTTCCCATTCATGATGATAATGAACTGTTTTGCCGCCTGATCCTGGAAATTAACCAGGCCGGATTAAGCTGGACAACCATCCTGAATAAGCAAGAAAATTTTCGAAAGGCTTACCACAATTTTGAAATAAAAAAAGTTGCTGCCTATAAAGAAAAAGATTTTGACCGGCTAATGAATGATGCAGGTATTATCCGAAATCGTTTAAAGATCAATGCGGCCATTGAAAACGCAAAAACAATTCTCCGCCTGCAAAAGAAATTTAGATCATTTAAAGGCTGGCTGGATCATCATCATCTCCGAATGGATCCCTTCGGGACAAAAACAAAAGGCGAATGGACAAGATTGTTCGGGCAAACTTTCCGGTTTACAGGCGGCGAAATCGTCAATGAGTTTTTGATGAGCACCGGTTATTTACCAGCTGCGCATGAAAAAACCTGTCCGATATTCAAAAAGGTATTAAGGGCAAAACCCGCCTGGAATAAAAAATAGAACCTTAATTGGCGATACAATAACTAATAGCTATATTTAGTTGGTTCCGTTACAATCATCTGAATCCGGGAAAGAAAGCGTGCCTTAAACTTTCTTAACTTCAATAACCAAAATTGTAAACTATGGGTGCAAAACATTTTGCGACTTTTTTATTGGGGGTGGCAGCCGGTTTGGCAGCAACAAAGTATATGAACATGACGCCTGAAGAAAGAGAAAAAATGATTGCCAACCTGAAAGAAAGAGCTAATAAGTTCAAAGGAGAAGCTGAATCAGGATTTGAAAAAGCAAAGGAATTTTTTGAAGATGTAAAAGAAAGGGGACCTGATTCTATTAAAGAACATTTTGGAGATGTCAGCTCCTTTATTCACAATCTATTCAAAGGTGATAAAGAAGAAAAGGCTCAACAGTCTTAGCATTCAACAATTCCTTTCTTCTATTTCCAAATGCCGTGGGGTGATTCTTTGTGTGTAAACCCGTAATTATCGTTTATCAATTATAGTTAGGATATTCGTTGTGACTCGTCAATGAATAGCCAACTAAGAAAAATAGCGATCATTGGTCCCGAAAGCACCGGTAAAAGCACATTGTGCGAGTTGCTGGCACAGCATTACAACACACAATGGTGCCCTGAATTTGCAAGAGAATTCCTGCT
>DASVAM010000564.1:0-9910 GCA_036376375.1 Chitinophagaceae bacterium | reverse complement strand
AGCTTTGGTGAATGTAAACCAGCAAATAAAAGCCGGCCAGGTATTAGGTAATTATACGTTTGGAAAAGAAATGGAATTCAGAATGTTTAAAGATGAAGAGCCGGTGGATCCCCGTGAATTTCTTGAATGTAGAGTAGGGGAAGAGAAAAAAGAGTAAAACTTAGATATAGTCTTAAAATTTTAAATTATGCCAGCGTACGATACGGTCTCCCAGGCAGTGGACGGACTAAAGCAGAGAGGATACACATTGGATTTTAACCTTAAGGGAAGCTGTCTTGAATGCCAGGACGAAATCTTTAATCCGAAAGATTTTGAAATAACCGAATTTCATCGCTTTGAAGGAAACAGCGACCCGGGAGACGAAGCTGTTGTGTATGCTATTGAATCCCGAAATGGTTTAAAGGGAGTTTTGGTAAATGCGTTTGGGGTCTATTCAGAATCCTTAAGCGATGAAATGATAAAGAAACTCAGCTTTCAAAAAAACTAAACTTAGCATGGATTTAAAGCGAACCACCCTTTTTTTATTTTTTTCCATTAGTGTTTCATTTGTGTTAGCTCAAGCCGATAGCCTAAAGTTATCGTGCCCGCTTAAAAACGGCACACCGAGGATCATAAGAGCAAGCGATAAAGATTATCAGAAATCATCAGAATACGGAGTAATACTAACAAGTAAGATCGACACCATTGTTCAGGCCTGCCACGAAGCGAGGGTGACGTTAGTAGCAAGAACGGAAGATACCAAATACGATGTGGTATTGCAGTTCAGAAATTATTCTTTCTGGTATGCAGGAGTGTTGGCGCCGGTGGTGAGACAGGGCAATAAAGTAAAACCGGGCGATGTAATTGGGACATACAAACCCGGCGATATGCTCGAGTTACTCATGTTTCAGCAGGAGGAACCTGTCAATCCCCGAAAATATTTGAAATGTAATTAGTGAAGGGTGAGTGATCAATAGCGAATAAGAACTTACATTCAGTTGCCTGTTTATAGTTTTTTTTCCATGATATAATCATTCATGAAATAGCCATTGCCAATATCAAGGTTGATGAAGTCTATTTCCCGAAACCCAAGTTTTTCATAAAAAACTTTAGCGTTGTTATATCGGTTCACCTGTAAAAACAGGGCGTTTGCATTTTGTTTTCTTATTTCTTCGATGATATAATTGATCACAAATTTTCCGGTGCCCTTTCCCTGCTGATCTTGCAGAACATAGATCTTGTTTAATTTCCATCGCTGCGGTTTTTCTTCGTTAAAGGAAGCAAAGCCAACAGGATTTCCGTCTTCACGAACAATTATAAAATGACAGGCGTCTTCCGTTATTTGTTTTTTGAGTGAGGCCTCGCTGTACATCATTTCCAGCATATAATCAATTTGTTCCGGTGAGAGGATAGGGGCATACGTTTGCGGCCATACCCTGAATGTCAGCTCTCGTATCAAGGGTATATCATCCACTCCTGCATTTCTTATTTCAAACATGCGGATCTGGTTTAAATAATTTTTTTGACAATAGCCGGAAAGTTTGTTTTCGGAAAGATAAGAAAACAAGGCAGCAGTTTAAACAGGAGTAATGAGGAACGGGGATACTAAGAAAATAAATTCTGTTATCTTCAATTATGATTCCCCGAAAGTTTATCTGTTTGTGCTTTTTACTTGTCCTTCTACAGGAACGATCATTCTTTGCCCAAGACTCTGCAAATGCTCCCGTTCCTTCTTATATCATCACAACTGGTAAGCTGCCGCAGCTTGCATATAGTAGTGGAGAGGATCGGTTGGGCAGCGCCAGGATGGGATATATTGATACATCTGTGGTAATGAAAGTTCTTGATACCGCAAAAAATTTGTATAAAGTTCAATTATCAGCGATGCATTATGCATTCATTGAAAAATCTTATGCACTGCCATTTCATGATACGGTTTTGCCATCCGCTTTGTGCGGGAGCTGGCGGGTGAAAGGCGGTGATGAGTTTGATTCGGTAAGTTTTGCGCTCAGCGGCAGGGTCCCCTATAAAAGCTGGATGGAAATAAATCCATCAAAAATAAAAATTGAATTATATAATGTTCAAAGCAATACTAACTGGATCACGCAATTAACCTCGGCTAAAGCGGTGAAGAATGTTTGGTATGAGCAAATTGAAAGTGATGTTTTGCAAATAACGATCGAACTGGTGAAACAACAGCATTACGGATACAGTATCGGTTATGACGGTAGGTTTCTGCAAGTAAGAATAAGAAGGTTGCCTGCGCGCAGTCGCAACCTGACGATTGCCATCGATGCAGGTCATGGAGGAACAAATATTGGCGCAAGTGGTGTCACATCAGGCATTCTTGAAAAAGATTATACTTTACTATTTGCGAAAGAGCTTCAGAAGATATTGAAAAAGCAAAAAATAAAGGTATTGATGGTGAGAGAAACTGATACAACGGTCGAAAATAAAGACCGGGTGTTATGGGCGCAGCAAAATAACCCGGATCTTTTTGTTTCTTTTCATCTAAATTCTGGCCGCAGCGCAGTAAGAGGGGTATCTACCTATTATAAGCACATTGGTTATCGTTCCTTTTCACAAAGCATTTTAAAAAGGTTGATGCAAATAAAAAATCTCGCGGAATTTGGAAACATAGGAAGTTTCAACTTCCAGCCGATACAGCCAACTGATTATCCAAGCTGCCTGGTGGAAGTTGCTTTTCTTAGTAACAGTGAGGACGAAAAGATGATCCTTGATCCCAAATTCAGATACAAAGTCGCCTACCAGATCTACCTTGGTATCAAAGACTGGATCAAAGAATGGAAATAAATTGAGTTGCCACCTTAGTTTCCTTTCTTATCTTTTTTTCCAAAGATTTTATTGAAGATACCTTTCTTCTTTTTTTCGTCTTCTGGTTGAGGATCACCAATATTTACTGCTTTATTAGACGTTGTATCTTTTTTTGAATCTTTCTTTTTATCATCTTCGGTTACCGGTTTGCTTTCCGGACCAATGTACTCTCTTGTTTTAAATATTTCAAAATCTGATTCATTACCAACGCCCTGGTCTTCACCTTCGGCTGCCGGCGGCGGTACAGAGTCAAGCAGATTCAAAGGATCAGCACTGTTCATTTCCAGATCGAGGTCAGCAGGCTTTGAAAACCTGGCATCTCTGTCAATACCTAATTTTTTATCGGCATACACCTTTCTATAAAAAGCTTCCCAGATCGGTCTTGCTGCTGTGCCACCGTATCCACGGGTATCATTCTTATTCAGACGAATGAAACGGTCATCACAACCAACCCACACACCCGCTAAAAGTTGCGGTGTATAGCCCATGTACCAGGCATCACTGTTGTCGTTTGTAGTGCCGGTTTTGCCACCCATTTCTGCAGCACCGAGACGACTTCTTAATCCGGCGGCAGTACCAATGTCAACCGTTCCCTGCATCATGCGGATCATTTTGTAAGCTGTGATCTCGTTGATAGCTTCTTTGCGATTCACACTGTAATCAAATCTTACGACCACATTTCCGTTCCTGTCTTCAATCCGGCTGATATACCAGGGTTTTGTAGAAAATCCCCGGCCGGCAAAAACAGTGTAGCCCCAGAGCATTTCATATAAAGAAAGATCGCAGGCGCCCAATGCATTTGCCGGATGAGGGCCAATGTCGGTTGGAATACCTAATCGGCCAACAAAATCTTCGAAAGCTCTCGGAGTTACTTGTTTCATTATATAGGCACTGGCACAGTTCTTTGAAAAGGCCAATGCAGATGCCATGGTCATCGTGCGGCCGGTACAGGATTTAGTAGTAGCAGGCACCAGGCGGTTGCTACCAAAATCCTGCTGTATGTCTTGTACCGTGGTTTCAGGTGAAAAGCCGCGTTCCTCCATGGCCTGCGCATATAAGAATGGCTTAATAGACGAGCCTACCTGTCTTTGCGTCTTTATATTGACGTGATCGTATTTGAATGTTTTAAAGTTAACGCCTCCTACCCAGGCTTTAATTTCGCCGGTAACCGGGTCCATTGCCATAAACGAAGCCTGCATCACCTGCCGGTGATATTTTATGGAATCAATAGGGCTCATCACCGTATCTTTTTCACGTTTGGCATTCCATGCAAATATTTTCATTGGTACTTTCTTGTTAAAGGCTCTTTTTATCTCCTCGTCGGTGTATCCATCTTCTTTCATATTCGCCCACCGGTCGCTGTTTTTCATTTCCGTTTGTAGCACCTTCTGGTGCTCCTTCCAAACGGAACCGTTCTTAATGCTGGCGGTTGCATTTAAATATTTTTGCATGGTTGGCATCCATTCAGCGATGGCGGTTTCTGCATATTCCTGCATACGCGGATTAATGGTAGTATAAATCTTCAACCCATCATCGTAAATATCATAAGTATCGCCATTTGGTTTTTTTATCCCCTTTAAGATTGTTTTAAGATCTTCCCGCAATACTTCCCGGAAATAGGGAGCGTACCCGGTGTTCTCGTCCAATTTTTTAAAATTGGTTTCAATTGGCTGCGTTTTTAGTTTATTAAACTCGATCTCAGAAAGCTTATTATTCTTTACCATTTGCTTCAATACAACATTCCTCCGGTCAAATGAAGCTTTATAATTGCGTTGAGGATTATAAAGGCTGTTGCCTTTTAGCATACCCACTAACACCGCGGCTTCTTCTACTTTCAATCGATCGGGTTCTTTCTGAAAGAAAGTAAGACTGGCATTTCGAATTCCATAAACATTATTTCCAAATGGAACTGCATTCAGGTAAAGTGCCACAATCTCATCCTTTGTAAAATTCCTTTCGAGCTTGACGGCAATGATCCATTCTTTCAATTTTTGTATAACCCTGATCGCCTTGCTTTTTCTTTCATGATCGAGCAACGCCTTTGCTAATTGTTGCGTGAGTGTACTACCGCCGCCTTCGCGGCCCAATAACATAATAGCCCGCAGTGTTGATTTGAAATCAATGCCTGAGTGATTATAAAATCGTTCATCCTCCGTTGACACCAGGGCATCCACTACATGTCTTGAAATGTCTTTGTATTCGACATTACTCCTGTTCCCTTTTTCCAGGTAATATTTTCCCATCAGGGTACCATCATCCGCAAACACTTCGGTTGCCTGTAATATGCTTGGGTTTTCCAGCGCCTGCAGCGACGGCATTTTGCCAAAGACTCCCCAACTTGCAAGTAAGACCAGTAATACAAAAGCAATAAATCCACCGAAAAATATTTGCCAGAAGATTTTTACACTCGGTTTCATGATATATGGGTTTCAGTGTGAGGAAGAAAATATCTTCAAATAAAGTACCACAATGTATTTCAAAGCTAATAAAATAGGGGAGCTTTGCTAAAAAGGAATCCCTAAAATTTACCAGGTAAATTCTTCTCGATGAATTGCTTGTAGAGGCCGATATCCTGCTGGGCTTTCAATATTTCAAAATTTGCGGCCGATATCACCGTGAAACTGTATTTATCCGCAGCCAGCCAGGGTACAATTTGCGAATTACTTACAGGTTTTACGGTCTGCACATACTCAGCGGCGGCCTGCGCATTGTCAAAATTTCCAATCAATAAGATCTTGTATTCAGCATTGAGTGGTGAAACTGTATATTCAAATTGCTTATTGTAATATTTTCCCCTGTTATAGATATTGAAGGCATTCTTCGTTTCATTTACCCAAACCATGTCAACCTTAGTAAGTAATACTGCTGCATAATATTTATCATCCGGCTTAAACGTGTAGGCAGAAATAATCTGTTTATTTATCACCGTGTCGGCAGTCTTCACCACTGGTTTTGAGTCTGCAACTTTTACTTCTTCTTTTGGTTTTTCTTTTTGTGGCAATGGGGTATACGCCACCGTGTCGATCTTTGCCACGGTATCGACAGGAATGCGTTTTTCTTCTTCCACTCTTTTTACATCCAGGCCACTCAATTCGTCCTCAATAGCCTTCCGGCGTGCCAGCACATTCATCATAGTGGCGGCTTTCGATGCCATTGGTGTATTAGGATTCTGAGCAATAATTGCAGTTAGGATCTCGGTAGCTTTTGCATCATTCCTTTGTTTGATGTAATAAACAGATTCGATATACATCAATTGAGGTGTCCAATAGGAAGAACCATACAGGCTGTCGGCAAGAGCTTTATCGGCCACAGCTTTTGTAAAATTTCCTTCGATAAACAAGTCATAAATATCTTCATAAGCTTTTGTTGCAGCGGGGTTCAGATTACTTCCCGGATCTTTGCCGGTAGTTACAATCGCCGTCAACCGATTGCCGGCGAATTTCTGTTCCATCTGCTTTTTTACCTGGCCGGCTTTTGCGGCTTCGCCTGATTTTGAATAACAATAATAAAGTGTAAATAAAACCTCATCCATCTTTTTGAATGTGGGGAAGCGGTCCACTATTTCCTCGTTCACCCTTATAGAAGAAGTACAATCCTCCACTTCATTAGCCAGGGCTTTACCGAGTACATAAAGAGCTTCGCTTAATGAATCGTTCGAAACCTGCATTTGTTTTTCACTGAGCGGAAGCTTTTCGTATAACGCTTCAAAACTTATTTCACCCTCGGGCGTTAAAGTTTCAGTTTTATCGGGGTTCTTACCAAATTGATCAACCGGTTTGGCTGCGATCGGTTGAAAGCCCATGCCAGCTGACCGTCGCCAATTATCCACATTTCCCCGGTTTCCCCATCTTGCTTTAAACTCACTGGCCCCTTTTGACTTTAGTGCCGCGTTATAAAAATACCACTCACCTTTCGAGCTGCTTGTAAAGAGATCCGGCTGGTCATTTTTTTGCGAACCGATAGGAACTAAAACCGCCGAACCGGCTCCTGTTTCTTCTTTCAAACCTTTTTCCTTTCTAATCTGACGAACTAATTTTCTTACAAAATCTTTTCTTTCCTCTTCAGGCATGGCGGCAATTTTTTGTAAGCTATCCTGTCGTTCTGCGATATCCAGTTGCGTAATTAATTTGGTCAGTAACTGCTTCCGGGCACTTATCTCATTTACATTCTCCAGGGTCACGTCATTCAGGTCGAGACTATCATAAAAGCTTTGGGCTTGTTTATATTTTCTTTGTGCGAAAGCGATATCGCCCATTTGCAGGAAGGCTTTATTTTTTAATGGCACATTATCTACATTGTTCTCGGTGCTTTTTTTAAGATTGAACAGTACCTGGTCAAGATTATTTCTCTCCATTTCTATCTGGGCAATTGTGTAATAGATCACATCGCGATAATCGATGTACCTGTCACGTTTTGCCATTTTCGTCAGCTCTGCAATATTCTTGTCAATATAATTTTCACCACCAGTTGTATCGATGCGGATAGAATTTAACCTTGCATAAATATCCATTACCGGATCAATTGTGTGACCGATCACCCTATCGTAGAACTGTCTTGCCAGGTTCGGTTTGCCACTCAGTTGATATAGCTGTGCGATCAAAAATTCCCATCTCGCCCTTTCTTTTTTATTGGTCGCGTTATCCAGTGCCTTTTCCAGGTGGACCGCCGCACTATCGTAGATATGGCCCTTGTAAAACCACAATGCCTGTACTTCTTCCAGGTCGGGCTGTAAGCGTTTTGGAAATGCAGGATCACTTCTAAGGGTAATAATAAGGCTGGCTGCTTCTCCATATTCTTCCATGGCGATCAACGTTCTTACCTGCCAGATAAATGCGTCATTGCGGCTTGGTGGCTCAGAAAATACTCTTCTTGGGATACTATTTTTTTCTTTGGTAGAAATAGAAAATGCATCATTGCCATCAAATTTACTACCGATGGTCTGGTAATATCCGTCCTTTTCTTTTTTTGCAAAGGCGTAGTTAATAAATTGGAAAGTGAGATAGGCTGAATCAAATTGTTTGCGCAGGTAATAGGCAGCACCCTGCAGTAAATACATATTGTCGATCCAGTCATTTCTCAGATCGTGTAATACAATCCCGGTTGTAGTTTTATAAATAATGGAATCCAATTGTTCTGAATTCGCAGCCGTCTCATCAAGGCTATAATTGTAAAAAGAAAGAAGCTCAGTGTACTCATCGTAATGAGCAGCTTTTGCAATGTCCAGTACTTCGTTCAGCTTGTTGTTTGCGTTGAAAAAGTAATTGTAATGGGTAAAAGTGTTTTGAACAAATCGTTTCCCGAGTCCAAATTTCTTGGATTCGGATTTTTCCGAAGCCAAAACCCGGTCCTCGAACTGTTCGGGCTTTTTTATATCAAAAGAGAATCCCTGCTGTGCATGAGCCTGGAAAAAGGTAAAACACAGAGTTAGTAAAAGGAGGTTCGAATAAATCTTTCTTTGCAGGTGCATCACTGCGCAATCTAAAGTCTTAATAACTGAAAATCAAATAATTTATTTCAAAAGTACGCAAGTTTTTTATGGGTAATTTCCGGCATTCACGAAGCTTTTCTTAATTTTATTGGCTTTTAAATTTCCCGATTTGAAAATATCCCCAGAATCCACGTTAAAACGCCTTCGGAACCGCTACCGGCTGGTAGTTATGAACGATGATACTTACGAGGAGGTTGTTACGTTTAAGTTATCGAGGCTGAGTGTTTACGTAATGCTTTGCACAATTTTTGTGGTATTAGTAGGCCTTACAGTCGCCCTGATCGTTTTTACACCGTTGCGTTATTATATTCCCGGGTCCGGAGCTGATTACCGGGCGGACCGGGAACTCAGGCAGATGAAATACAGGACCGATTCACTTGAGCGGGAACTTAAATTCCAGGAGCAATACAGGGAGGGTTTACAAAAAGTGTTGAGAGGGGATGTCACCACGAAGCTGGACACGACGTTGATCAATGTCCCCAAAGATGAGATCATTGGCAATTAAATTTCTAAACCTATGTTTAATACTAAAAAACCAACCACAACAGTTATGACTACAGAAAAAACCAATGGAAACGTTGGAGGCAACGGCACGACCCTCATCAGTGCCGGGACGACTATCAAAGGAGATATCAGCAGCAACAGCGATCTCAGAATTGACGGAACGATCATTGGCAACATTAACAGCAGTGCTAAAATTGTAATTGGCAACAGCGGCGTAGTAGAAGGGGATATTTTTGGGAACAATGCAGATATAGTGGGAAAAACATCCGGCACAATAAAAGTTAAAGAGCTGCTCCAGTTGCGTGGCGAATGTGTTGTCAATGGAAATATTTATGCCGGGAAACTGCAGATAGAACCAAGTGCGACATTTAATGGACAATGTCACATGGGTGCTAATGTAGTCGACATGGCCTCCAATGAAGTTGCAACGATGGCAAAATGACTTTATTTGATTCAGTCCTTTAACTTCGCACCGTCCCAACGAAACCGGGGCGGTTTTCATTTTTATCAAAATCCATTTAGATGAGTAAACAGTCGATTAAGAATTTTCTTCCGGCCATCCTGGTTTTTCTCGCTCTTAATTCCGGGTTTCTGTTGATGATGAAAAAATTGGAAGGTTGGGGGTTTGATTATTCTGTACTCATCTTTGGAAATCTTATAGTTTTTGGCATCAGTTTTCTCGCCTATTGGATGGCGATTAAAGGACTTACCACCAGTAATAATCATGCTTTTTTTCGCTGGGTATATGGGAGTATCATGATAAAGCTTTTTCTATTGGCGGGAGTGGCGTTCGTCTATATAATGATGAACAAGAACGAAGTGAATAAGCCGGCGCTTTTTTTCTGTATGGGACTATATGTTGTGTATACTTTTATCGAAGTATCCGGATTGATGAAGGTGAACAAGCAAAAAACAAATGCCTAAGCAGGAAGCACCGTTAGCACATCTGAATTCATTTTTGCCTGCGGGAACATACCAGGCAGTGGAGGAATACCTGCGATTTTATAAAATTCATTTAACTGTTACACAGCATCGCAAAACTATTTTAGGTGACTACAGGCATCGAACACATTTCAATAATCACCGTATTAGTGTTAACGGGAG
>DASVAM010000563.1:0-2456 GCA_036376375.1 Chitinophagaceae bacterium | reverse complement strand
GAATTATTAAGATGATCGTATAGTTAGCTGGTTGGAAAGCCCCTGGTAAATAATAATCGGGGGCTTTTCTAAATTTGAAGAATGAGATTTTTTGCCATATACATTGTTTCAGTTTTGTCGTTAACATCCTGCGGCAGCGACGCCTCACACGATATCAAAGAAAAAAATAGCTCACCTTCAAAACAGCAGGCACACACGAAGCCTCCCGCCACATTCAACGATACATTGCCGATAGACATTCCGGCTGCAGTATTTTATCTCCCTGATTCGTTGCAGCTTGAAAAAATAAAAGAGTTAACTGACTCAGCAATATTCGATGCAACGATGCATGAATATTTTTTTCAAATAAGAAATGCCCGGAAGTCAATCACCCGGGATTGGCCACAGGTAAAAATAATAGAGGCAAAGAATGTCCGATACCTTCTATTTAAAGGAAAAGGCAGTGATTCCACTCCGATTGATCTGAATACAAAAAATGATTCGCATGGCCTGTTTCTTTTTCAACCGGGTAAAAAACCTCACTACGCTGATATGATGAATATTGATACAGAGCTTGGGTATTATTTTAGTAACCTCAAATAATCAATCAATGAACTGACTTCTCTCAATATTTGCTGGCATTAAAATCTTTTATTTTATGCCCATGAAGCCAATATTGCCCACACTAAAACCTCACCAACAAATATGAAACTAGTGATACCAGTGAATTGGGAAGATGATTATTTTGAAAAGATTGATTTTTCAGGCACTGAAGAAATTTATGGTAAGTTAAATGTCGGTCTTATTGGGGGCGGCCGGCCTTCACTCACGCTGCGTGATGTAAAAAAAGAAAAAGTAAAAGAATTTGTGGACGAGGCGCATCGAAGAAACCTTAAGTTTAACTACCTGATGAATGGTACCTGTTTTGATAATCTTGAAATAACCAAATCAGGTTATCATGATATCCGCAAAACGCTGGACTGGCTTTCCAAAATAAACGTAGACATGATCACCGTTTCACTTCCAATGGTTTTGGAGATCATTAAAAAGAATTATCCCAATTTTTCGGTTTCTGCTTCCATACAAGTACGAATTGATGGCTTTGAAAAGGCACGGTATTGGCAAAATCTCGGTGCAGACAAACTCAACATCTCTTATGTCGATATTAATAAAGATTTTGAAGAGATCAGAAAGATCAAAGAAAAAACAACCTGCAAAATTCAGACGATCGCTAACCTGATGTGCATGAACAAATGCCCGATGGTAACCTTGCACGCAAATTACAATGCCCATGCCTCACAAAAAAACCATATCAACAGCAACTTTAGCTTTGATTACTATCTGTTCAGTTGTGCTGAGAAGTTACTTTCTAATCCTGTGGAGATTTTAAAATCGGCGTTTATACGACCGGAAGACCTGCATTATTACGAAGAAGCCGGTGTAGATAATATAAAATTGGTGGAAAGAAGTATGACTACAGAGGCCCTGGCCCGGATCGTCGCTGCATACACGAACAGATCGTACGATGGAAATATGATGGACCTGATCCATGGGCTCTCGAAGTATATTATATATAACAATGATAAATACTATTGGAAGGGATTGAAATATTTACTCCAACCTGGTAAAATAAACCTGTTCAAAGCACACAAATTGGTGACGAAACTCAAATCATTGAGAAATGAAAAAGCATTCAATGAAAGTTTTGATCTTTACATTGACAATAAAAAACTAAATGGTTTTATGGACTTCTTTTACAAAGGAAATTGCCATAGAGACTGTAATGAATGCAACTACTGTAACAAGTTTGCTGAAAAAGCCATCAGTTACCTGGTGCCTGTTGAAAAGCATGAAAGTGCCATGGAGGCGCTGAGGCAAACAAAATCCATGATGATCAAAGGAGACCTGTTCTGAGAATTAATCCTTACATTCAAAATAAAAAGCGCTAACCCGGAATGGAGAAGGTAAAAAGTCGCCGGATCATCTTTGTTTTATTGCTGCTGACCCTATTCAGCTTTATACCGCTCCGTTCACTGAAGTTTGAATTTAATATTGAAAAACTATTCCCAAGAGATGATGAAGACCTGGCCTTTTTTCAACAATTCCAGGAACAATTTCAATCGCAGCAGGATGACGAATTTATTCTGATCGGGGTAAAAAACAATAGTGGAATATTCAAACAAGACTTTCTTGTCAAAATCGACAGCCTCACTAAGTTCATTTCAAGTCTGGATGACATTATTAAAGTCTATTCGCTCACTTCAGCCAATCTTATTTATTTTCAAAACGAAGAAATAAATGCAAGACCCCTGTTGCATATCACCCGGCCGGAATTATATTTATCAGATTCAGCATATTTGTTTGCGTCAAAAGAATACCGGGACCTGCTGGTATCAAAAGATGGAAGATCGATAGCAATAGCAGCTTTCAATAAACAATTCTTAAGCGATGAACAGAAAGATCTTATCCTGGATAGT
>DASVAM010000562.1:0-4971 GCA_036376375.1 Chitinophagaceae bacterium | reverse complement strand
CCATTTGCATCAAAGAAGAGCGCATCAACATCTTCACAAATTGCATCTGCGTTGAATACTGTTGTGTCACTTTTTATAAACGAACCATTCCTTTGTTGTATAAGCAAACTGCCAGGTTGATTTTTCGCCCCGCAGGCATACAGATCATCCAATCCGTCACCATTTACATCGGCTACCGCTATTTTTGGTCCGCGGGTCGATTCGGCATGAGGAATTAAATATTGAACATTATAATCCAGGAAGTGATTTTCCTGGTGTCGCCACGGCACAGCGATGTTTGCAATAGTTAACTCCTCTTCTTTTGGCTTGAAGAAGGCAGTAAGATCAAAAGTCCCCGAAGAATTTTTTTGATGAACAATAAGAGGCTTGTTGGCCGGAATATTTTTTAACACTTCAAATCTTTGATCGGGCCAAACGATCAAAATGCTATTGACTACGTTTAAAGAATCCAGGCCGAAATGCAATTTCGTATCCACAGAAGACTGAAATCCTCTTGTCAGCATTAATTGCTGATATTGAATTTTATCATTGTTGAATAAGTATGCTTTTGTGCCTATTCCAAAACGATTCAGGCGATCACCTTTAAACGAAATGGTAAGTGAGTTTTTCTTTGCTTGCGGTGCAATTGCATTTTCGGCATTGTTCTTAAAAACGAGTGCTTTCGAATTTATACAATTGATCACAAGATCAAGATCGCCGTCATTATCGAGATCTGCATAAGCAGCACCATTGTAATAGCCTTTCAGTTGATCAAATCCCCAATCCTTGCTTACATCCGAAAATGGTTGATCACCATTCCCTTTGAATAAAAAAGGATGGGTGCTTCCATCGGGCATCGAATCAATGACCTTGTCATCATACTTGTTTGTTGCTCCGAATCCTTTCATTTGCATGTCAGAAACAAAACGAACATAGTCGAGGTCGACCGGACGTTTGACAATACCGCTTGACACAAACAGATCTTTTAGGCCATCATTATCAAAGTCGGCAAACAGTGGCGCCCAGCTCCAGTCTGTGGCAGCCACATTATTCATCAATCCTGTTTCACTAAAATTGTTTCCATTTCCATTATTTCGTTGCAAACAATTTTTTGAGAATTGATGCTGGAAGCCATTTATCTCCAGCTTCTGCTTATAGGTTTCGGGATTTTCGTCGCTTCCGTATGTTTTCAACGTTATTTCATCAGGGGGCAACATATCCACTGTTATTATATCCAATTGGCCATCATTATTGTAATCCGCAATATCATTGCCCATGCTAAAGCGGCTGTAATGACGGAAATGTTTTGCGCTGCTTTCAGTAAATGTGCCATTCCCATTGTTAATATAATAGTAATCGTTTTCATGAAAATCATTCCCAACATATACATCGTCCCATCCATCGTTATTAAGATCAGCAATGCCAAGCCCTAATCCATAACCAAGACTGCTTTGATAGATACCGGCGGCCGTTGAAACGTCCGTAAACTTTCCGGATAGAGACAGGTCATTCCTGAATAACCGGTCACCGGAAATTGAATCCTTAATTAAACGACGACTTGTATCCACAATATTTGCATGCGGACGGACAGAATGTCGAAGAATATAACAATCCAGGTCGCCATCCCGGTCATAATCGAAAAAGGCTGCTTGCGTTGATAGCCCAACAAGGTCCAAACCGTATTTTGCGGCACTTTCAGTAAATGTATTGTTGCCATTGTTAATGAAAAGTTCATTGTGTCCTTTCATTCCTAAATAATTGGCAACAGCGGACACATAAATATCAAGCAGGCCATCCGCATTTACATCAGTCATCGTTACACCGCTGCACCAGTCTGAGCTTCCCGCAACGCCAGCTTTGATTGTTATATCTTCGAAAACAAAATTTCCTTTATTCAGATAAAGCTTGTTGTTGCCTTTGCTGTTAGCGGTAAAATAGATATCAGGAAGACCATCATTGTTAATATCGCCAACAGAGACCCCACCGCCGTTATAATAATAGAGATAGTACAGAATATTTAAATGATCATTTTTCGCTGGTTCGTTGACAAAAGAAATAGTTGATTGCGAAGAGGACACTTCGGTAAATAAAGTTTCACGAGACTTGCAGGCCATAAAAAACACACAAGCAAAAATGCAGGCGGGAATAAAATCAATATGGCGTCTTTTATAAATCATTTTTCTAAAATAAGCACCAGATTAAGAAGGGCTGAATAAATTCAGCCCTTACTGCTTGTCTACTGCTTGCTATATGTAAACGACTTACAATTTGTTGTTATATAGGTTTGACACTTCCGCTTGCGTTAAGGCCTTTGTATAAATGCGGAACTGGTCCAAAGCGCCGTTAAATGATTTGGCCCAGCTTTCCGGTCCATGATTTGTGAAACTCGGAGTGGTTTGAAAAGCGAAACTACCTAATACTATTCCTGTCAGGTTATCAAACTTTAAGTTTCCATAAGCACCTGCCCGCAGCACCTTATTATTTATCAAAGTTGGCGCACCATCTTTATACAATGTAAGCATGGATGTAGCTGCATTATATGTTAGAGCTATATGGGTCCACTTGCCCAAAACATTTTTTATTTTGACATTATCGTCAGCGATCCATTCTTCACCTCCACCCGCTACATTGCCATTAAGGAGGTGTATTTTCATCCAGACCGCATTTGGGTCGGTAGCATCATTATAATTCTCCAGGAAGATTTCTAAATTTCCCCAAAACTGGGTACTGTTAGACATAGCAAATAAACCTTGTGCACCACCCTGAACAGGACCTGTAGCGCCTTTCATCCAAAATGCGACGCTAAGACTACCGGGTGCTTTAAACCCGTCAGGAATAGTAGAAACCGCTGCATACCCGCCGGCACCTATTTGAGCCGCCTCGCCACCTGTTACTGCCGGAACTGCAGCAACGCCAGGTACATAGGAAATACTTTTTACTGTGGTCGGCAACTTATATTCTCCTGTGTCTCTCGCATTACCGTCAAAGGGCCAATAGCTTTTGCTGTCCAAAATGCTCAATGGCGGCGGCAGTGGATCCTGAATGATCTCTCCCAAAGGAGGCCGGTACAATTTCTGACAGGAAACTAAGACCAAACTAAAGCCAGTGGCAACGATTAATATTATTTGAGTTATCTTGATTGATTTCATTTGTTTATTTTTAATTGACTACCTCTCGGCAGACAAGTTAGGTAAATTGAATTCACGTTACGTTTATCAATAATCAGGATTCTGAATCAAGATTCCACCCGATTTATCAATTTCGCCCTGGGGAATTGGCAGTAACCGGTGCTTTACCTCGTAATTTTTACCGAGAGCGGTTAATACGGCTACGTCGATGCCCCATCTCACGAGATCCCAAAACCGTTGCTCCTCCATTCCGAATTCTACAAATCTCTCATGACGAATTGCATTCCGTAACTGTGCCTGATCTGTGGTAGTGACCGGAGGCAAGATCGAATTGTTTGTGCCTCTCGCTCTCTTACGAACCTGTTCCAACCACGCCAGCGCATCGGTAGTATTCTGTGTACCACCCAATTCATTTGCTGCTTCGGCAGCCATTAACAAAACATCGGCATAACGCAGGATTCTGTGGTTCATCCAGGGACCAAACCTGTTATTAAGTGTAAGGCGATCCGCCGGGTTAGTATGAATTTTTTTATTCCAATACATACGGGGAACTGTTGGAAATGGCGGAACATTTTCATTGTACAAAGGATCAACCTGGCCCGAATAAAGAATTGTTTCCACTTTTCTTGGGTCACCCGCTTCAAATTCGTCTACCAAAACCTGAGTAGGAGTGTTCCAACCCCATCCCAGATCCCAGGAACCTGCGCCTCTTACTCCCTGAACATTGGAATAAATAATACCCTGGTTAATTGTTGGTTCATAAAAAGCCTGGATCTCAAAAATAGATTCCGGTCCATTTTCACCAGTCACCCTAAACTGGCTGCCATAATTTGGCACCAGACTATATCTACCAAGTGCAATTACAGCTTTTGCGGCAGCGAGCCCGGCGCTCCAGTTACTTCGCCACAAATAAGCTTTAGCGTGAAGGGCCAAGGCTGCTCCTTTTGTAAGACGACCAATAAATTTTGCCTCCCATTGAGTAGGTAATACACTAGCCGCTTCAGTAAGATCTGCGTCAATCAAAGCAAATATTTCAGCCGGAGGAGATTTTGGTATATTAAGTTCGGCGGGAGTTCCTACAAAGTCAATTTTTGGAACCGAACCAAAAGCACGAACAAGATCGAAATAAGAAAAGGCCCGGATAAATTTGGCTTCTGCCTTGTTGATCAATGTTGCAGGATCGGTGGCGCCAATTGAGTCGACGGTATGGATAATATCATTAGCAGCATTGATTGCGGCATAGTGATCTGTCCAATACCCTTGAATTCCTCCACCACTTTTATTGTACTTAAAGTCATCGTACATCTCGCCGGTTGCAGCGCCGTCAGTCGTCGAACTCCCTTTTTCCGACTCGTCAGCACGATAGCTTTGCACGCCGAGGTATTCATGACCATTGAAACCATTCCTTCTTAAAATGGCATAAGCGCCAAAAACTTTGCTGTCAAAAGATCCCGATGTCAGATCATCTTCAGTATATCTGCCTAATGGTTGCCTGTCAAGGAAATCCTTCTTACAGGATACATTAGCCATCACTAATATCGCTAAGAGCAATGGCAGCAGTAACCAATTATTCTTAATTATTTTTTTCATGGTGAACATATTTTAAAAATTAAGATTTAATCCAAATGTATAAATGGCGGGAACCGGGTAAGTACCGTTATCAATTCCAAAACCCGTTGCACTTCCGCCGATCTCCGGAGTGTAGCCAGAACTATTTGTAAATGTTGCAATATTCTGACCGTTTACATAAACCCGCAATGATTTGATCTTTGCCCTGCTGAGGAAACTTTGGTTAAACGTATACCCTAATTGCAGGTTCCTGATTCTGAAAAAGCTGCCATCCTCGATCCAGTAACTTGAATTT
>DASVAM010000558.1:0-6212 GCA_036376375.1 Chitinophagaceae bacterium | reverse complement strand
AGGAAAACTTTGCAAAGGGTTTGCTCTACCCTCTTATTAATGATATTTTAGAAGTATCTTATAATGTATCCATAAAAGTTGCCGAAAAAATATTCGACAGCGGGTTGGCTTCCATAGAAAAGCCAAAAGATCTCCGGGCTTTTATAAAAAGTAAAATGTATGAACCAACTTATAAATAATTGCAATTGAAGAATGCTGAACTCAATCCTTATCATCGAGCTGTTATATGTTCTCATCCTGATCATCGTTTGCATCCGCATTATTTATGACACTGACAGCACAGTTAAAACGCTGGCATATTTGCTGCTGGCCATTTTCATTCCAATAGCAGGCATTCTTTTTTACTTCACATTTGGGATCAATTACCGCAAAAGGGAGTTGTACACCAAGAAAATAATAAGCGATGATAATCTTTGGAACCAGATAAAACAGAATATCATCAACTATTCTGCACGGACTTATTATGATCTGCCCGAGTCGGAACGACCCAACAAGCACCTTTCAAAATATTTGTCAAACGAAATGAGCCCGTTAACGCCGGGCAATGCAGCCCGGTTATTAATCAACGGTGAAGAAAAGTTTCCGGCTGTAATAAAAGCGCTGGAAGAAGCAACCGATCATATTCATATGGAATATTACATTTATGAAAATGATAAGATCGGCAAGACAATTGAAGAAATATTGATAAGAAAGGCAAAGCAGGGAGTAACTGTCAGATTTATCTATGATGATTTTGGAAGTAAAGGGATCCGCAAAAACATAGCAGTAAGATTAAGAAATGCGGGGGTTGAAACTCATCCATTTTATAAGATCTCCTTTATTAGAATGGTCAACCACATGAATTATCGAAACCACCGCAAGATCATCATCGTTGATGGGACAAAGGCTTTTGTAGGTGGGATTAATGTGAGTGATAAATACATCAATGACCCAACAGTTACCGATAAACTATATTGGCGTGATACACATTTAATGATCGAAGGACCGGGTGTATATTATTTGCAATATTTATTTATCAGTGACTGGAATTTCTGTGCCGGAAAAGCATTGGAAAATATTAAGCATTATTTTCCTGATGAACCCCGCTTCAATTTTCCCGGAGATAAATTAGTTCAAATTGCAGCCAGCGGGCCGGACTCGGTCAATCCAACAATTCTTTACACGCTGTTATACGCCATTTACCAGGCACAGCAGGAAATACTGATCACTACCCCTTACTTCATACCTGACCAAAGTTTAATGGATGCACTTATTGTGGCAGCACTTGCAGGCGTATCGGTACAATTATTAGTTCCGGAAAAATCTGATTCAAGATTGGTAGCTTTAGCTGCCAGTTCTTATTACGATGACCTGCTGGCTGCCGGAGTTAAAATATATTTTTTCCAGGATGGGTTTGTTCATGCAAAGACAATGGTGGTTGATAAGAAAATTGCAGTGGTAGGAACTGCCAATATGGACCTGCGAAGCTTTGACCTGAATTTTGAGGTGAATGCAATTGTTTACGACGATGAACTTGGAACCTCTCTCGCCAATACATTTTATTCAGATATAAAAGATGCGAACCTGCTTGACATAACTGAATGGTCAAACAGATCCATCACAAGAAAATTCATGGAAAAAACCGCACGACTGGTTTCACCATTGCTTTAATGAGCACCCGTTACGGCAATCAATATTTAACCTGAGAAATTATACTTGTTCGTTTTCCGGACAGGAACCGAATGGCAAGCTTTTTGCGCCTTTGCTTTTGGAACTTCCGCCGATCTTGTCCACGCATTGAACTAAGAATAAAGGATGTTGAGCTGTCCGCCATCTTCCCAAAAATAATAAACAATAACTTACCGCTAAAAGCTCCACAAAGGCAACTTTCCTTCGTTCATCCTTCGTTCATCCTTCGGAGCTTCTGTATAGATTAGGCATATCAAAGCATGGGTTCAAGCTATGCAAAGGCTAACCTGCGTCAATGAGCTCTCACAGATTTCACAGATTCACACGGAAAAATTCTGTGAAAATCCGTGTCATCTGTGAGAAAAAAAAAGTGCAGGAATTAATATAGTACAAGTGTGCGATGCAAGCAAGGGATGTTAAAAAGTAATTCAATAGTGGCCAAATTCAATGAGCTTAAATTCCTTCTCTAAGTGCAATCCCTTCACCTTATTTCATTTTCACGCCACGCCGATTTTGTCCTTATGTTTTAATTTGTTGTTCTTACAATAGCACATACTGTAACAACACGCCTGCTATTGTTGCAGCAATTGTTGTCACAATTCCCGGCAACATAAAACTGTGATTGAGTACATATTTTCCAATTCGGGTAGTACCGGTACGGTCGAACTGAATGGCGGTTAACAATGTTGGATAACCGGGCACAAAAAAGTGGCCATTAACCGAAGGAAAAATCCCGACAAGATAAGCAGGTGGTAAACCAAGTGATAATCCAAGCGGCATCAGCGCCTTTGTTGTAGCCGCCTGGCTGAAAAGTAAAATACTAAGAGTGAACAATGCAATTGCAAACGACCATGGATAAGATGTAACCAACCTGCCCAATGTACTTTCGATCACTGCTGCATTATGATTCATAAATGTGCTGCTCATCCATACGACACCGAATACGGCAATGGTTGCTTGCCCGGCAGATGCAAATAAACTTGCCTTGGTTACCTGTGAAGCTGTTGTCTTACAGAAAAGAATGATTAGTCCGGCAGCAGCAAGCATGATCATCATGATCATAGAAGGGATCTGAACTTGTCCCGAAGCATTCACGGCAAAATTGGGTGTAAATCCTTCGCCTGCAAACGTTGGTAATAACGCAGGAAAAGAACCAATCAATACCACACCCATTACTGCTGCTGCAAAAATTGCAACAGACCTGGTCGCGCCCGCTTTAAGAGCAAGAACAGTGTCTTTTGAATCATCAAGATTCTTGGCAAAAGCAGGATCTTTCATTCTTTCTAAGAATTCAGGATCCTTATCCAATTCTTTTCCTCTTTTCCATACAAACAAAATTCCCACGATCACACCTATAATGGTTGAAGGAATACAAATGAGAAGAATATCTGCAAGTTTAATTCCTGCTGGTGCCAGCACCGTTAACAAAGCTGCAGACGCTGCAGACACCGGGCTTGCTGTAATACCCATATGTGCGGCAGTGACACTCATACTTAATGCTCTCTCCGGGCGAATTCTTTTTTTAATCGCGACTTCAGCGATGATCGGCATGATGGAATACGATATATGTGCTGTACCTGCGAAAAGTGTAAAGAAATAAGTTACAAGCGGTCCAAGAAAAGTGATCTGCCCGGGTTTGCTTCGCAATAATTTGCCAGCAAGATTCACGAGATAGTCCATACCACCTGCAGCCTGCAATGCGGCTGCGGCCGTAACGACACTCAAGATGATCAACATGACTTCAAGAGGTGGATCGGAAGGTTGCATCTTAAATGCAAAGAGTAGAATAAGCAAGCCGATCATTCCCATTACACCTAAACCAATCCCCGACATTCTTGCTCCAATAAAAATGCAGACTAATAGGATGGCGAGTTGTAGAAAGATCATAAGTTTTATTTTAGAGATGATGTAGACTTATCTAAAGTACTGACAATTGAAGGCGTACCTGGAATATCTGAACAGCCCCCTTCAAATTATACCGGTCAAGGACCCCATAACCATAAACAAATTCCGTTCGGACAATCTTTGACATATACCAATTAATCATTGGAGTAATTCGCCAGAATTTGCCGCCCTGGATTGAACCATCCGTCAAATCTAAACTAGAAATCTTGAGAACACCCTCCACTTCACCCCAACCACCTTTAAACACAGATTTCTTTACCGGTACAAAGCCAAATATACTGCTGGTAGTATTGTAAGGACGTTTAGCTCCCGTAAACAAATAACTTACAAACAAATCTCCGCCATAAAATTTATGATCTTCAAAATCTTTTGATTGAAAGCTGTGCATCATAACTTCTGAACCAATCATCATGTCCCCGGTACTATAGTAAAATTCAGCACCTATATGAGTAGAACGATCTGTTGGAAAAGATCCTGTATTAATGATTTGAGGAGCAGGATTTGATTCAGGTCGTGACTTTAAAGTAATTTTTCCGTCCAAAGGTTTACCATATCGGAAATTGGCGGCTATATGGAGCAGCCTGTTTTTTTCTTTATCATAAAATGGCATCCATCCTACCCGTGCATCCAATTGCCATGCATAGGTTGAAAAAGATTGTCCTCTGGAAGCAAAGTCGTTGAAGTAACCAAGATTCCAGAATATTTTCGATTTGGGTAGGTAGCCGAAATATTTTATACCGTCTGCTAAAATCGGAATTACATCAAGCGCCATTTGTCTTTCTGCCGTGATGCCGGAATGGCCATTCATCACCTTGATCATCGAATAACCTTCTTTTGTGCGGCCAATAAAAATATGTCCGAAAGCCTCGGGTACTCCAATAGTAAGCCCCGTTTCCCGCAACAACCAGACCTTTTGATCGCCATCATACATGAAACCAGCTTTCCACGAGATGGTCCTTCTGATCTTAGATACCCCACTCGCCATAATCCGAAAATCCCTGGTCTGGAACTTAGAAGTAAAAACCAACCCGGCTGAATCCATCTGCTGTTTGAATACTGCATTCTGGCTGTAGGTAGCACCGTCCGCTATATAGCCGAAGCCAAGACGTAAGGTTGAATAAGTTCCTTCATATTCATTTGGTGGCCGTTTTTTCGTCAGGTAATCATCCGGACCTACCTGGAGTTCCAGTCCTGTTGTGCCATCGGGAACAGTCTTTTTTTGAGCAGGTATCGAATCGGCGGGAAATTTCTTATCCTGCCCATAATCAGGTATTGCTGAAAACAAAAACGCCATCACCAGCAAAAAAACCGGTGAAGGCGTTTTGTATAATCGACTACTGCTTTTCGTTTTCAAAAATCTGATAATTACTTTCAAAGGATAGTTTATTTAAGACTATTATCATTCAAATTATTATTTCTGACCTGTCAATGCCGCAGGATCCATCATCTTTTTGATCTGGTCTTCCGTCAACAATTTCTTTTCACGGATCAATTCAAGAATTCCTTTACCGCTTTGTAGCGCTTCTTTTGCCAGCTCAGTTGTTTTTTCATAACCAAGTACCGGGTTGAGAGCCGTTACGATCCCTACGGTTGTTTCCAAATAGCGTTTTAAAACTCCTTCATTAACGGTGATACCATCAATGCAATTTTTGCGAAACAATGGAAGTGTCTTATAAAAAAGAGCTTGTGATTCCATGATAGAAGTGGCCACCACCGGCTCATATGCATTTAATTGCAAAAGGCCATCTCTTGATGCTATTGAAACGGTTGCATCGTTACCCATTACTTTATAGCAAACCTGGTTCATCAGCTCAGGCATTACAGGATTTACTTTTCCCGGCATGATAGATGACCCGGGCTGAAGTGCCGGTAGATTGATCTCAAAAATTCCATTGCGGGGGCCCGTGGCCAGAAAGATCAGGTCACTGCTGATCTTTGAAAGTGTAACAGCCAGATTTTTTACTGCTGCCGAATACATCACAAATGCCTGCATGCTGCTGGTTGCAGCGATCAGGTCTTTTGCCAATACGATTGGTTTGCCTGTGATCTTTGCAAGCTGCGCAGCACATTTTACATCATAACCCGGAGTAGCGGTTAAACCAGTACCAATGGCGGTAGCGCCCATATTTGTTTCGTATAGATAAGCTTCACTTTTACGCAATGCCTCAACGGCAGCATCGATCTGAGAGCCAAATGCATGAAATTCCTGTCCAACAGTCATTGGCACGGCATCCTGACCTTCTGTGCGGCCCATCTTTACAATGTTTTTAAATTCCTCGCCTTTCTTATGAAAAGCCTGGGCCAGCAATTCGGCCTCTCTTACTATTTTATCATTATGTAACAATAAGGCAATATGAATGGCAGTAGGATATACATCATTTGTTGACTGACCCATGTTAAGATCATCGTGGGGTTCGATGAACTGATACTCTCCTTTTTTCTTGCCCATCATTTCAAGTGCAATATTTGCGAGCACTTCATTTGCATTCATATTGGCTGATGTTCCGGCACCACCCTGGTACATATCAGTAAGAAACTGGTCATGATATTTTCCATCAATTACAGCCTGGCATGCTTTTTCAATAGCGTCCATCCTATCTTTTTTCATTCTGCCTACTTCCGTGTTGGCACGGGCAGCA
>DASVAM010000552.1:0-4080 GCA_036376375.1 Chitinophagaceae bacterium | reverse complement strand
GAATATTGCCAACGATACTTCCATTCCTTTTAATCTGATATTCGAGCTTTTTCTCCTGTGCGTTTATACTGATCATTGTTCCGAGAAGGACAATTAGCAGTGTTGGATTATTTGCTTTCATAAACTGAGTTTAATTTTTTTAGGTAGAGCTATCCCGTTCCCGGCAAATACTGGTTTGCGGGATAGCTGTTTGATACTATTAATGAGCTGGACCTGGTTTAGCCGCTACAGGATATTGTAACCAAAGCTGACGTAATACATTCCCCCGATGTACGGGTTACCAAAACCTGTTTGATAAAATTTGTTAGTGATATTAGTGCCCCCGATTTTTATCATTGATTTTATTTTTGGCAACTTATAGTTTACCTGTGCATCCAATGTGGTGTATGCTTTTACAGTTCCATCAGCAAGACCGCCGCTTTCCCAATAGAATTCATCCTGCCATCTCAGGTTGACATTGAATCCAATTCTTTTTGCTTTTCCTAAACCGCTGTTGCCAAACCCTGCATTGAACCTGTATTTTGGTGTACTAAAGCCTGCCTGGAATCCTGCAGGAACATCTGTGAGGTTGTCGGTATAGGCGTTAAAGAATGAGAAGAAGTTGTTGGCCATTTTATAATCGAAACCAATACCGGCACCCCATGTTTTTATTTTAGTATCACTGTTGGTAACAACCGAATAAAGTTTATTGTTATTAGTGGGTTGCACCAATACTATGCGGCCAAGAAAATCAGTATAATCTCCGAAGTATGCGTACATGTCTATTAACAGTTTTTTATTAATGAGCCCTTTATATCCAACTTCAAACGATTGCATGCTTTCAGGCTTTAATGTTTTATAAGTATAAGGTGAGGGTGGTGCAGGAGGGTTATTATAAACATAAGTGGGGAATGTCTTTGTATTCATCGTGTCAAGTACCCAGGGAAGCCCACCAAGCAGCACTACATTTCCTACATTCAATTTTATCCATTGCTGCTGTGTCGTTGGAAACTTATACGCAGTTTGATAAGAAGCCCGTATGTTATGATTTTTTGCTACGCTGAATAATGCAGTGACTCTTGGCGTGAATTTTCCTTCAAAATTCTCATTCTTATCGTACCGGCCGGAAACACTCAGACTGAGTTTATCAGAAAGGAGTTTCTTCGTTACCTGTGCATAAGCCCCCCATTCCGTTATTTTTATCGGATCGTCAACTTTGTCAATGAATAATGTACCTTCTGAGCTTAGGATGTATTTCTTCACATTACCACCCACAATGATATCAGCAAATTTTATTTTGTCACTGAAGTCATATTGGCCTTCACCCATCCAGAGTTGTGAATTCTCTACAAAAAGGCCACCACCTTTTGAAATGGGAACACTTCTTACAGAATCAAAAAGTCGTTTGAATTCTGCAGAACCGGCAACCGGGCGGCCCTGATCCGCAAACGCTCTACCGAGATTATGAGAACTTATATCATCTTTTCCAGTTAGACGAGACTGAAGGTAGGTTTGTGCATATTGAAAATACCAGCTACCAAATGGATTAAGAGGATTGTAACTCTGCTTCCACGCTTCGTTAAAGTATTGAGATGTTACAGTGGCAGTATATGCTTCACCTGCATTTTCCTGAGTTGTATATCCACGTAAGAACCAGTTTTTGTGCCTCAATTCAACTTTGTACTGACCTAGTTTTATATCCTTAAGAGCATATCGGTTATTACCTGTATAAACTGTATTACCTGTAGCCCAATGTCCGGCTAAAATTGCTTCGAGGTTATTGGAGATTTTATAATGTAATGCTCCATTTAATTTTATATTTTTTGTTTCCGGATCAATTACATCAATTTCATTATAGCCTGTTCTGGAAACGGGAGTAGGGTTGGTCATGGAATTAAATACCTGGAATATTGCATCTTTTACAGGTCCTGGTGGAGTGGCCTGCCATATTGCTCCAACAAATTGTCTTACGTCAACAGATGTCTCATCACCATACACATTTACTCCATCATAGTTAGGATCAGTTTGTCGTGTTCCCGGAACTACCTTCCCTGTAGCACCCGTTCTCAAATAATTGGTGGTATCATTGGCAAGCCAGTCATTTGCCTGTGTGTATTGTGCGCCGATCTTAAACGCAAACTTGTTATTAAAGTTTTTTGCCCAACGCAAAGTGTAATCGTGATAGACTCCGGTTTTATCTCTTTGATCTTTACCAATGTCAGTGACACCGGTTTTTGCCAGTAACGAAAATCCGGGACTATCAAAAGGATTTTTACTGTTCAGAATAATTGTTCCGTTCATTCCACCCGGTCCATATAGTGCAGATGATGCTCCGGGAAGTATTTCTATACTTTCAATATCAAGATCAGATAGTCCTACAAAATTTCCTACCGGGAAATTCAAACCAGGAGCCTGGTTATCCATTCCATCCATGATCTGGTTTACTCTGGAGCTTCCGCTACCATTGAAGCCTCTTGTACTGTAAGTTTTGTATGTAATACTTGATACCGTAACATCAAGCCCTTTTTTTGAAAGTACAGCCCCATAAACATCAGATGGTGAATTATTAAAGTCCTTTTTTGTAACAACTTCATAAGCAATTGGGGCATTGATGAGTTTTCCTTTTAGTCGCGAATCGCCACCCCCGCCAATAATTACTTCGCCGAGGACCTGTTCATTTGTTACCAAAGAAATGGCGACCTCCTCTGCGTTTGTTAAAGAAACTTCCTTTTCTGTGTATCCCGTTGATGTGATAAGTAATATGACCGGAAGTGAAGTTATGTTCAGACTGAATTTTCCGGTGGAATCTGTGAGTGTTCCTTCCTTGCCATTTTTTACTTTAACGGTTACAAAAGCCAATGCTTCTTTTTTTTCGTTGGTTATCGTTCCTGTTATCGTAGTATTTTGGGAGAAAGACATCGTTCCCATAAACAGTGCCAACAGAACAATAATGGCTTGTTTTTTCATAACTTAAGTTTTTGGTTATAAAATCAGTTTTCGTTTTTATTTTTTGGCGATATGATGATGACCCAGGTTTGATTTATTTCGGGTAAGTTTATTTACCATCTTTACATACTTTCCCTGATCGCCTTTTAGTAAAAAAGTTCTGTAACTATTTGTGATATACAGATTGTCGCCGCTGACAGAAACATGTCCTGGTCCCGTTCCCGACAGCGCTATTTGAAGAGGCCAGGTAGGATCAATCAGGCCCCCGGTAAGGATTGCGAAAGGGATCAGGGCTATTGTAGCAGCAGTCGCAAAAGTGATACCCACTATCCTCCCTGCATTTTTTGATTTCAACTCCTTTTTCCTTTTTTCAAGTTGATCAGTTGCTATGATATTGGGATCATATTTTATTTGGAACTTTCTTATCTGGCTAACGGCAATCGCACCGTCAGATCCTGATTTCAGTATTTTGATCTGCTTCCCTCCAGCTCTGACATAGTTGTCTTCCACATGGGCTAAAAAAACAGAATCAATAGTAAGCCTGTCCAAAGCGGCTTCTATACTGTTGCCTCCGATCGTTTCTATTTTTAAGAAGGCGGAGTATTGCTTCTTGCCATGAATGTGCCGAGAGCTGTCTTGTCCGAAAATGTTCGGTATTGCTGTGAAGCAACAAATTGTTGTAATAATTAGGATCTTTTTCATATAAAGTTGTTGTGTTAGTTTATCAGTTTTGTTTTCAGTTATCACAAGCATTCATCATAAAAAAGTATGGATCGATCGATGTTTCATGTTCAGCCATCACGGGGTTAGGGCCGATATTGATGTACAGGAAGTTCTTTCCGGGTAATACATGCCATAAGAAGGATCGACATTTAGAATAAAAACTATTAAGAATTTCCGGGAACATTTCATATATAAACCCGTTCCAGCAGGCTTTTTCCAATTCTTCTTTTGCCGAGTGCACTTTATTATTGTTATTCTCTCTGGTGTCAGCAAGCTGCCTGTTTGCTAAGCTTGTTCCGGTGAAAAGAAGGATCTCGTGGTGGATGTTTGTTGTTTTCATAACTTTTATTTTTTCATAATGCCAAGCTACTACCACGAACAGGCCATTTATAATTGAATTTTGCATTAACGTTTCCCTGATTTGCAGAATTT
>DASVAM010000549.1:0-29981 GCA_036376375.1 Chitinophagaceae bacterium | reverse complement strand
TGAAATGGCATAAAGTCAAACAGTGCACGGCCGTCTCTGGCGACGCCATAACGAAGCGATCTTGCCAATACAGAATCGGGAACCTTACCTATACCGGTCTCATCATCCGGAGTAATATTTTTAGAATAGATTGTGCCAATCGGCAATTTGAACTCTAATCCTCCTTTGAAAGGCAGCTCTTCGCCATTCATTACTTTCTCCTGGTCCGCGCGAGGTGTATGGCAACCGGAACAATGAGCCGGACCATAAGCTAAATATTTGCCTCTTGCTATCGTAGCACTATCATTCGTTGCAGAGAGATTGGGAAAAGGAGCATCAAATTTTTTGTTTTGCATTGCAAAAACAATGATAACAAAAATGGCTACAATGCTTAAAATGGTGATGGCTGTCCATTTCAGGATCTTTTTAAAACGTTTCATGTAAGTTGGTTTTGGTTGAGAGTTATTTGAAAACTCAGGGTGAAAAGATAAATCATTCTGTACTTTTACCAATAATTAATTTAAACATCATGTTGCTCAAAATAATTAGTATGATCTATTGCGAAAAGCTTTTTTTAGCATCCCTGTTTTTATTTTTTTCTCTCACCGGCTTTGCACAGGACATGAAGAAATTCAATCTTTACAAGCCTGATGAAAAAGCAGAAACCGAAATTGCTAAGGCCGTGATTGAAGCAAAAAAAGTGGGTAAACATGTTCTTATACAAATTGGAGGTAACTGGTGTATTTGGTGCGCAAGATTTCATGAGTACGTTAAAAAGGATGCGCAGCTTGATTCGTTGATGAATGCAAACTATGTCGTTTATCATTTGAATTACAGCAAGGAAAATTATAATGCAAAACTCCTGGCAAAATATAATTACCCGCAACGTTTTGGATTCCCTGTGTTTTTGATATTGGATGGCGAAGGGAAATTGTTGCATACTCAGAATTCATGGTATCTTGAAGATGGAAAAACATCGTACGAACGGGAAAAAGTCAAATTATTTTTTACGGAGTGGAGTAAAAGATCATTAGATCCTTCTCAATATAAAGAACAATAATGGAATCGACCTTTCAATCATTTTCGGACCAGATGACGAGCCCTCTAAAGTTCAGGCTATTCTTGTTATCTAAATTGCCAAGCGCCTATTTTTCAGGAGTAAGGGTAAAAAGTCTTGATGAAAATAAATGCGAAGTAACAGTTCCATTCAAGTGGTTCTCACAAAATCCTTTTCGAAGCACATACTTTGCTTGTTTAAGCATGGCGGCAGAAATGAGCACGGGCGCCCTGGCATTGGGACATTTATATAAAAGAAAACCGGCCGTTAGCATGCTGGTAGTAAAAACAGAAGGCGAGTATTTCAAAAAGGCTGTCGATAAAACGACATTTGTTTGCGAAGACGGATCACAAATAAAAAGAATGATCGAAGAGGCAATTGAAACCGGTGAGGGGAGAACTATCAGGGCAAAGTCGATCGGAAAAAATGAAGCAGGAGAACTGGTAGCAGAATTTTATATCACCTGGTCTTTTAAGGCTAAGAGGTAAAAGAGAAAAAGAGATAAAGAGAATACAGGTTTTTTAGGGCTAACAGGTAAAAGAGAAAAGGAGATAAAGAGAAAAACAGGTTCACTTTTAACTATTAAAATAAAGTCTCCCTGGGTGGAAAGTTTATAGTTCCCCCTTTAGGGGGCGGAGGAGGCATGAAAATAACATTTCACGGAGCGGCAAGATGTGTGACAGGAAGTAAACATCTTATTACACTAAAGAATGGGAGAAAATTATTATTGGATTGTGGTATGTTCCAGGGAATGGGAAAAGAAACCAATGCACTGAATCGCCATTTTGGCTTTGACCCGGCGTCCATTGATGCTTTGATCCTGTCTCATGCGCATATCGATCATAGTGGCCTTATCCCAAGATTGACAAAAGAAGGATACAAAGGTCCTGTTTTTTGTACACCAGCCACGAAGGAATTAACCGGAGTATTGCTGGAAGATTCTGCAGAAATACAGGAAGACGATATAAAATATGAAAATAAAAGGAGAGCCGCAGCCGGCCAACCTTATCTCACACCGCTTTATACAATAGAAGATGCAAAAAAGGCACAGGATCATTTTGCAACGGTTGAATATAATGAGTGGTTTAATGTGATAGAAGATGTGCAGGCAATGTTCACCGATGCCGGTCATATCATCGGAAGTGCTTGTGTGCATTTGCGTATAAACGAGGGTGGACAACAAAAAACACTCACATTCAGCGCTGATGTTGGTCGTTATCGTGACGTTATCTTAAAATCTCCGGAGATCTTTCCACAGGCAGATTTTATATTACTTGAGTCAACTTACGGTAATAGCTTACATGAAGAACATCTTACCACGCCTGATCAGCTACTGCAATGGATCGAAAAGGCCTGCGTGCAAAAAAAAGGTAAGCTGATCATGCCGGCATTCAGCGTGGGCAGAACACAGGAAATACTCTATGCATTGAACCAATTGGAAGTGGAGAACAGGTTGCCTGATCTTGATTATTTTGTCGACAGCCCGTTGAGCGTAGAAGCAACGGAAGTTGTAAAAAAATATTCGGGATATTTTAACAAAAGAATTCAGCACATCATGCAATCAGATAGCGACCCGTTTAATTTTAAGGGATTAAAGTATATCAAAACTGTTGAGCAATCAAAACTGTTGAATTTTAGAAATGAGCCCTGCGTTATTATTTCGGCAAGCGGAATGGCTGATGCAGGCAGGGTAAAACACCATATCAGTAACAATATTGAAAATAGCCGCAACACAATTCTGATGACAGGTTATTGTGAGCCTGCTTCACTTGGCGGGAGATTGATGGCGGGCGCAAAAGAGGTTGGAATTTTTGGCGTGGCACATGAAGTACATGCTGAAATTGGGTCAATTCGAAGCATGAGTGCCCATGGTGATTATGAAGATTTATGCCAGTGGCTTGCCTGCCAGGATCCGAAGCAGGTAAAAAAGCTTTTTCTGGTACATGGAGAATATGACGTTCAGCAGGACTTCAAAAGCCGATTGATCAGAAAAGGATTTTATGACGTGGATATTCCGGAGATTCATTATGAGGTCGGATTGACATAACCCGTTGACCACAACATCGATATTTTTTTATCATTTTCTTCTCCTTTTTTTCACAAGTTTTTAATAAACGAGGGTTCCAAAATTGCGTTTAATAGTGTGAGAAATTAAAACACTCAGACTATGAATAAAAGACATTTTAAAACAGCAATTGTGGCGGTTCTGAGCATGGGACTACTTGCCGGCTGTGCAAGCTCCGCCCATATTGAAAAAGACGAGACCGTAAACTTCAATAAGTATAAAACATTTACCTGGTTACATGGTGAAAAAGGCAAGTTGGAAAATCAAAGTGATCTTATTGAGTCAAAGATCCGGGCGGCGGTGACAAAAGAATTTGAAAAGATCGGCTGGAGAGAATCTAAGAACAAGCCTGATGTAGTGCTGGATTATGACGTGCTTGTAGAAAGATCAAGCAGGCAGGAAAATGAACCGATCTATAGTCAACCCTATACCCGGGTGATCTTTAACCCGTACACCAGACGTTATGCAACGATCTATTATCCTTCCCAGTTTTTGGGATATGAATCCTACGAAAGGATGATCAGGGAAGGAACAATAACGGTGACAATGCTGGATGCAAAAACCGATAGGATGGTATGGCAGGGTTGGACAACTGGCCCGGTGAATAACGGGAATTTGACAAACAAAGAAATACAAAAGGCTGTAGCCAACATCTTTAAAAAAGCAGAGTTGGCGAAGCGATAACTTATATCCATGAAGGACGGTTTTGAACTTCCCCTCTCGCCGCAGGCGAGAGGGTTTTTTTTTGAAAAATGTTTTTGCCATCAGGTCATTGAAACTTATCTTTGCCGCCCCTGAAACAAAGAGGCATATGCCTCTGTCCCGATAACTATCGGGACAGCGAAAGAGGCCCGTTCGTCTAAGGGCTAGGACACCACCCTTTCACGGTGGTGATACGAGTTCGAATCTCGTACGGGCTACAAAGCCTCGCCGTTGGCGGGGCTTTTTTATTCTATGAGCGATGCGGGCTTGCTCGCAGGAACGAATAAATAAAAAAGTCTCATACGCGAAACGCATGCGTTGACATTTAGATATCATGGCTTGATTAAAGTCCACATTTTTTTGTTGGATTATTTCCTTTCTCTGGTTTCTGCGTTGCTTAATCTCCACATGTATTTGAATAGAAATGTAAGTATGGCAATGTAACACAGCAAACAAAGTAGTTTGATAGTTTTCAGTGAAAAGAATTGAGAGATATTATTTGGTAATGAAGAATAGATGAAAGCAAGAAATGTAAGGAATAAAAATAAAGCAATAATGAAATAATAAAAGTAAAAGAGATTTTGACCGGCGTTTTTGTGAGGAACTCTATCTAATATCGTCTCCTTTATTTTAGGCAGATCGGGATATTTTTTTTCCAGCTCTATACCAGCAGCAAAAAAACTTCCAATGATTCTTTGAAAAACAACAAGATCAATTCTCCACAGTTGAAGAATTCCCAACGCGGAAATCAAACTTATGAGCATTATTAATATTAGGTTATCGAAAGGAAAGCCAGTATTTGCGCTAAATAAAAAGCCGACTCCTGCCATTGCGGCAATTAACCATTGCGATGCTAATGTTCGGTATTTCGTTTGGTGTTCATTGTAATGGCGAATATTTTCATTAATCTCCTTTGTAAATTCCCAAGCGCGATCGAGACCATTTTTCTCTTGGTCAAGCAATTGTCTGTCCATCGAAATATTGTTTTAACAAATGAAATCAATTTGTTATTGAAAGATTAAAGAGCAAAGACATTTCAATGAGCCGGCTTCAAAGAAAAATCATTTGAGTTCGACGAGTTAGGATTAGGTGTGTTCACAGGCTGTGTTAAAGCTAACATTTTTAAGCAAAATTTGATGTTCGATTGGCAATATGTTTTTTTTGTTTTAATAATGAGATCAGAGGCAATCAATATACCACTAAAGAGGTATTTTTTTTTATTTGTTGCAATAGTACCTTGGCTTTCCTCTCTGTTTATTAGCACCGATTACAAAATATCCGCCCACTATACAAAACGAATAGACTGTAAGTAGCACTTTGTTAATTTATTTAAAAGATAAATTAGATGATACGTACTACATTGGAGTTTATTCAAAATGAACTGGAAGCCTACATTGTTGAAAGAGAGCAGGATCTTGCTCATTACAGCCCTGGACATGTAGTAGACCTTAAGTCAATAATCACTCCAGGCGGTGAGGTTAACCTTGATGACAATTTTCATATTACGATTATGCTGGTTGGGCTTGAAGAAGAACGCAGAGAAGGTAAGCGACCGGTATTTGTAGAAAGGGGTAAACATAAACTAAAATTAAACCCGCCTGTAGAATTGGACCTTTTTGTGCTTTTTGTCGCACATCAAACTAATTATGAAACAGCTTTACGGGATCTTTCCGGTGTGATCAGTTTTTTCCAATCGAGTTCTGTTTTTGATGAACAACGCTGCCCTTCATTGAATTCTACGGTAATAGATCCGCAGAACAAGCCATGGCGGCTGATCGAGAAGCTGATCTTTAATCTCTATTCACTTTCATTCGAACAGCAAAATAACCTATGGGCCATGCTTGGCTCTAAATACATACCAAGCGTAGTATATAAGATGAAGATGTTATCCGTTTTCGATAACAGGAGCAAAGAAAAAGCAACACCTATTACTGAGCTTAATTTCAATGAGAACGATTAATACAAACAAAGCATGAGTGGCTGGAAAGTAACATATAAAGAACTTTTGAGCATTTCTGTTCAGCAGGCGTTTTATGAAAATGGTATTTGCAAGAAGTTTGTAACAGAACCGCAACCTGATTTTTTGATTGTGCCTACCAATGAATGCAGGCAATTAATGAAACGGCTTGATCTTGTGTTTAAACCTATAGCCAACCAGGGAGGTGGTATTATACTGGCGCAAACTACCACCAATACGGCAAGTGAAAATGTGCTTCGGTTTACTGCACAATCAGAAGATAAGCTAAGTTTTTGGATGGTGTTACAAAACCCCGAGTTACTAAATTTTAATAGTCTGCCTGCAACAAGGGACCCCAATAAGATATGGTATTTCAGTAATGCAATATCTGATGCGGGTGCTCCAAGAAATGATCTTCATTTAAGTATTGATGGAGCAGGTGTTGATGGGGCGAATGACCTGATGATAGTAAGCGGACAATTTTACAAGTATCATCACAATACAACACTGACTCCAAATGATGCATTTGTAAAACATCTTGCTTCCGGAGCTTTAATAGGTGCAGAAAGAATTTCAAACCAGTCAGGCGAATCTGTAATTTTCTTTGATCTGTCTTCCATTCCATCGGGCAAATGCAGGCTCATCATTAGTGGAGCCGACATCGAATTTTTTTATTACATCGGCGTATCGGCCCCCATTTCTGTATTTGGCGTAATAGAATTATTGTTGACGCCTTCACTTGAGCCGAATTATAGGACTCTGGAAGCAGAAAATGTGCTTTCAACATTCCGGCCTTTTTATACCATACAGTTCAATAATCGTAAAACCTTGTGGAGATATACAATAGAATTACAGAAGAACAACCCAATCTATATGGCCATGCAAGCTATGAGCGCAGCCGAAAGAGCTGTTTTTATCAATCATTTCAAGATTATTTGCGAAAATGATGCCGCTATAACATTTACACAATCATTATTCAATGATACTGTTTTTGAATTCAGATCGGATAATGTGATCCCGTTGAAAGAAAAATATATTTCATCCTCAACTAATGAAGGCCTCCGGCTGGTGTTGAAAAAGAATGAAGGCATTCTTGGAGAAGCTGTTGTAAGAGATTACCTCCCCCTTCCTTCGAATGGACTGGTAAATGCATCAGGCAATCCGGCAATTTCAGATGTATTCTTAACACTTTAATATAAAACAAATGGCAAATTATCGTTCTCCCGGTGTGTACGTCGAAGAAATCTCTATGCTACCACCCACAATAGCTGAAGTAGAATCGGCGGTCCCTGCTTTTATAGGTTATACCGAAAAAGCAAAGTTGCGCACCGATGATGATCTTCTGAATGTTCCTACCGCTATAAGCAGCTGGTCTGATTTTGTTCAATATTATGGCGGACCAGAAGGAGAAAATGCGGGTAATATTGCAATTTCTGTAAATGAATTAAAGACGGGTGCCGCCACTACCGGCTTTAATATTACAGTTGCATTAACAGCAGCAAATTTGAGTAAACATATATTTTATCATGCCATTAAACATTTTTATGCAAATGGCGGAAGCCGTTGTTATATAGTTTCTGTCGGTAAGTATGCAGATGCCATAGCTAAAGACAAATTGGTCGATGGTCTTAATCTTATAGGTAAAGAAGATCCTCCAACTATACTTGTGATTCCTGAAGCGGTTTTCTTAAGCAAAGGTGATTTCAAGGAAGTGAATCAGGCTCTCTTAAAACAGGCATCCGATATGAAAGATCGTTTTGCCATACTAGATACAAGACTTATAACGATACCCAAAACTTCGAGTTCTGTTGTCAATGATGCTAAGGATACTACGGAAGATCTTCTTGAGGATAAAGAAATCCGCAGATACGGTGCCGTATATTATCCATTTCTCGAAACTACATATAAGTATGCGTTCAAGTTTGATGATCTTACCCTCGCTGCACATACAGTAAATGGCGGAGCACCAGGTGCTGCCGGAGTTACTGATATGACGGGTAAAGCATTATCAGAAATTAAAAATGCGGCGGCTTTAATGTATAATGCGATCGACGCCGAATATTCTAAAAATCATATCGTGCTTCCACCTTCGACGGCTATGGCAGGAGTATATACAAGAGTTGATAATGCAAGAGGTTTCTGGAAAGCTCCGGCTAATGTAGGCGTTGCAGATGTAATAAAAGCAACAGTTTCAGTTGCAAGATCAGAACATGACCTGATAAATATACCTGACAATGGAAGATCCGTGAACGCCATTTTGAATGTCCCTGGTTCGGGTACAGTAGTAATGGGTGGGCGCACTGTTGATGGATTAGATGGGGAATGGAAATATATAAGTGTTCGCAGATTCTTCAATGTTGTGGAAGAATCAATAAAAAAATCAACATCATGGGTAGTGTTTGAACCCAATACAGCACCTACATGGACGAAGGTCCAGTCGATGATCGAAAATTATCTTTTTGAAAAATGGAGAGATGGTGCATTAGCCGGTGCAAAACCTGAACAAGCTTTTTATGTAAAAGTTGGTTTAGGTAAAACAATGACAGCACAGGACATCAATGATGGAAGATTAATCGTTGAAATTGGAATGGCAGTAGCGCGTCCTGCTGAGTTTATTATTCTTCGGTTCATACAGACTTTACAACAATCATAATCATCATATTTAAAATATCTCATCAAATTTTAAACTAATATAAAATGGCAAATTATCCATTACCAGTCTTCCATTTCAGTGTATCATGGGGTGGAGACGATATAGGATTCTCAGAAGTAAGCGGCTTATCACAGGAATTGCAAGCTATCGATTACAGGGACGGGTTGATGTCAGGTGAAATGCTTCCGTTAAAAAGACCAGGCTTAAAAAAAGCGGGTAATATAACGCTGAAGAGAGGTCTTGTAAAAGACAAGAATGATCTATTTGAATGGTTCAATAATAATGGTCAGCCAAATGTAGAGCGCCGGACTGTGATCATCAATTTATTAAATGATGAAGGTACCCCGGTATTTAAATGGACATTGGTAAATGCATTTCCTGTGAAAGTTACCGGAGCCGACCTGAAAGCTTCGGGTAATGACATAGCTGTTGAAACAGTTGAACTGGTGCATGAGGGGATCACACAAGGTAAAGTCTAATATATGGCAGCATATTATCCACCGGCAGGATTTCATTTTAAAGTTGATTTTGTCAACGTTGATAGCTTGAATGGCGATACGGAGCAACGTTTCCAGGAAGTAAGTGGGCTAACAGTAGAAATAGAAGTAGAAGAATTCAGAGAAGGAGGGGAAAACAGGTTCACTTACAAATTTCCGAAGCGGGCAAAGTATCCTAACCTCGTATTGAAAAGGGGATTATTGACAAATAAAAATATAGTGAGCTGGCTTGAAGACTGCATGTATGGATATTTCTGGTCTACCCCTCTTCCTAAACCGACAACAACTGATATTATCATCACACTAATGGATGAAGCAGGACAAGAAGCTGCTGTGTGGACAGTTGTACAGGCATATCCTTTAAAAATGTCCACGTCTGATTTTAAAGCTTCTGATAATTCCATAGTGATGGAAACTATTGAATTGGCTTATCAATATTTCGTCAGGACAAAATAAATCAATACCAAAATGCCGATACAGATCAATGAGGTGATCATAAAAGCTGTAATTGATAATACCTCTGCTCCAGCACCACCCATTGCAACAGCAAATGATGAAGTGAGTCAGAATAATACAGAAATAGCAGAAATGATATTAGAGATCCTTCACGAAAAAAATGAAAGGTAATGGACTTACAAAGCGGAGTAAAGCTGGCAGCTAATCTTAAACTTTTGCCTGCTGATGAGAATGGCAAACCAAAGCTTGGCTTTGCCTTTATCGCCATGTTCAATCCGGAAACAATTGCGATATCTGAGGATATAAACTGGAAATTTCATGATGTGAGCGGAACCCAGGGACAAAGTGTTGAATGGGTCAACACAAAATACAGGAAGTTCAATATTGATATTATGCTGGATGGTACTGGTGTAAGTACAAATGGAATAAAAGTACCGGTAACAGCACAGATCGCCTTGTTTCGCAAAACCACCACATCTGTAGAAGGAGCAGATCATAAACCTAACCACCTGATCCTTCAATTCGGAATATTCATCGTTCATTGTGTATTATCATCATCAACAGTAACCTACACAATGTTCGATGCAGCCGGATTGCCTATAAGAGCAAAAATAAGTGCATCGTTTGCGGAAGTTACTCAGCAAGGTTTAATGAAAAGATTAGCGATGCTTTCATCACCTGACCTCACCCATAAGGTGACCATAAAAGAAGGAGATTTGTTACCATTACTAACATATAATATTTACAAGAACCAGGACTACTACCTGCAACTGGCGAAAGTGAATAAGCTCAAAAATTTCAGAAAGTTAATAGCAGGTACTGAAATAACAGCGCCACCCATAGCAAAAACGTAGATCAATTCAAAATTAAAGGAATGAGCTTAGATAGTTTACTTGGATTGGAACCTGCAACAGGAGTGATAGACAGAAAACTGTTTATAAATAATACCGAATTGACCGATGAAGTATTTGTAAGTCATATTAGTGTCAATAAGTCGTTTAATAAAATTGCTTCTGCAAAGTTGATCTTTCAGGATGGTTCCGTATCAAAAGCAAATTTTTATTTAAGTAATGATCAGCAATTCAAACCGGGTAATAAGATCAAGATCCAATTGGGTCCTGTTGGCGGGTTGGAGACAGTGTTTGAAGGGATCATTGTAAAGCATGGCATCAAATTAAAACGCAGTGGAGTATCGATATTAGTGATCGAAGCTAAGGATGAAGCTGTAAAACTTTCAACAACACGCAAAAGTGCAAACTATTTCAAAAAAAAGGATAGCACCGTAATAAAAGAGATCCTGGGGAAACTTGCGGGCAAGTTTGATGATACAATTGTCGAGCATCCGCAATTAGTACAATTTGAATCTACGAATTGGGATTTTATTGTAACAAGAGCTGAAGCGAACGGATTACTCATTTCAAATGATGATGGCGAAGTAACACTTGTAAAACCCTCGATTGTTGCTGATCCGGTCATGACAGCTCTTTACGGAGATAACATTTTAGAATTTGAAGCTGATATGGATGCACGCAGGCAATTTAAAAAAGTTACAGGGCTCACCTGGAATTTTACAAAACAGGATATTGAAGAATCAAAAAATGCATCCTCATCATTTAAAGAAACAGGTGATCTCAATTCTTCTCAATTAGCCGATGTGTTGGGCGCGGAAATTACACTTTCACATTCAGGCCATCTGGAACAAAAGCAGGCACAGGCATGGGCAGAAGCCTATGCATTGCGCAGTAAACTTTCCAAAGCGATCGGCAGGGTTCGGGTAAAAGGAAACGCAAAAGTAAAACCCGGTTCTACCATAACATTAGAAGGCGTGGGCGATCATTTCAACGGAGACGTTTATGTAACAGGAATATTGCATCAGTTTGATGGCTCATGGTATACCGATATACAATTTGGTTGGAACGAAGAATGGTTTTATCACAAAGAAAAAGTGATGGAAAAACCCGCTGCGGGATTGTTGCCGGCAGTAAATGGATTGCAGATAGGAATTGTCCAGGAAGTAAATGATAGCGAGGGGCAGTTTCGTGTAAAGGTTTATCTCGCCACAATGGGAAAAAAAACAACAGGAATATGGGCGAGGATCGCTCAGCCTGACGCAGGAGTTGAGCATGGTGTAGTATTTCGCCCGCAAAAAGATGATGAAGTTGTTCTTGGATTTTTAAATGATGATCCACGGGATGCGATCATACTTGGATACTTACACAGCAAGGGAAACTTGAAATCACCTTTGTCAGCCGATGAAAAAGACCTTGAGTATGGTGTAGTAACCAAGAAAAAACAAAAGCTTGTTTTTAATGAAAGTAAAAAAAAGATAACGATAACTGCGCCTGCAGATTCAGGAGATAAAACTATTATCCTGAATGATTCAGATGCTGTTGTGTTAAAGGATGGATTCGATAATCTCATTAAAATGGAAAAATCGGGTATTACTATTAAATCAAAAGGGCAGGTAATAATAAATGGAAAGACAGTAAGAATTAATTAATAAAAATATCAATCATGCCATTGGCCGCGCGAATAGGAGACGATCATAACTGCCCGCAGTCAAACCCGGGAAGTGGAAACCCACATGTGGGCGGGCCCATCTTTATGTGGCCAGGTCCATTACGCACCGTTATAATAGGAGGGCAACCGGCAGCAGTCAAAGGCGATCCGTGTACTTGTACAGGTCCCATGGATACCATTAAGCAAGGCTCACGTACTGTAACGATGTGTGGCAAGCCGGCGGCCCGTCTGGGAGATATGACACAACATTCAGGAAAAATTACGAAAGGATGCAAATCAGTGATCATTGGTTGATGATTTAGTATGTAATAAAACAGTAATGAAATGAAGATCGATGACAGTTCATTTTTAGGAACGGGCTGGAGCTTCCCGCCAACATTCAGACGAGAATGGTATGGGCTTGAAATGCTGAAAGAGGAAGCGGATGTGCGCAGCAGTATAGAGATCATTTTGAATACACTTAATGGTGAAAGGGTTATGCAACCCACTTTTGGTTGCGATCTGCAGCCATTTGTTTTTGAACCAATGAATCCGTCAACAATAGCGATGATAAAAAAGATTGTAACTGAGGCGTTGATCTACCACGAACCAAGGATCATTGTAGAAGATGTACGGGAAACAGCCGACATCCGTAATGGAATCCTGCAGCTGGAAATATTCTATTCTATCATTACTACCAACACAAGATATAATTATGTATTTCCTTTTTATATGAGAGAAGCCACAAATATTGAAACATGAAAAATTGCGATTGTCATACCGAGATAAACACAGATGGTTCAGGCCAGCTACAACGATATTTAAAAGCATTAGATCCTTCCACTGTACTTATAGACAGCAGGGGTACTGAAGACCTGCTTGTCTTTGCCAAACGTTATGCTGCGCAGATACGATTTTATGACCTTCCGGGATCAAATGTTTCAATGGAGAATGAAGCAAAAGAAAAGATCAGCTGGAAAGAATTTTTTCGCAGGGATATGGCAGTTGTGATCGCATCGGTAGCAATTACCGATCTGTATTCCTTCAAAAAAGAATTTAATGAGGTAAGAGATAAGCTGGAATTTGATGCTGATCCTGATCTTTTTGCTGCCTTATTTAATCCGATCCTTGGCATGCTAAAAAAGATTGACCGCTGGTATTCGATCGTAATACCAGAAAATCCTTTGTATAACGACCTGGTCATGGCTATCAGGTCAGACCTTCGGCAACAGTCGAGAAACATCCTTGCTTATAAAAAACAATTCAGCACAGTTGATCCTGACAATCCTTTAGCCATCGAAACAGATGATATAATAAATAAGGAACTATGGGGGTTTGATCAGCCGGCTCCGGAAGATATTGTTTTATACCAGGGCGATACGGCTGAAGAGCAGATACGATATGCCGCGCTTAACGTAGAAGATATCTTTTACAGCTTTTATAGCTTTCTTTCAAAGCTGATAAATGGATCGGGGAAATATCTTGAATATGCTATTAAAAAATATCCGGGCCATCAGCCACACATGGCCTTATTCATTACTTTTCTTGAGCTGTTCAGGATTGTACAACAACAAATGAATGGGCTGACAGCACGAATGCTCAATTATTATTACCGGGAAGTGTTGCGCTTAAATGAAAAGCCATCGATCCCGGATAAAGCCCATATAGTTTTTGAATTGGCGAAAGAAGTAGCCGAGCATCATCTTGAAGCGGGAACAGAATTATCGGCAGGAAACGATCTTTCCGGTAAAGAGCAGGTATATAAAACTGAAGATGATTTTGTGATCAACCAGGCAAAGGTTGTTGAGTTGAAAACAATTTTTATTGAAAAGGATTTTTTATACGGTAACGAAATAAAAAAAGAAGACGAGCAGGTTGTTCATTCGATATATGCAAGACCGGTGGCCAATTCCCTGGATGGGTTTGGCGAAAAATTTACAGAGCCTGATCCTAAATGGTACACATTCGGAGTTGGAAATCCCGAGATCAAAGAACCAAAAAATATTTGTGAGGCGATCGATCTCGTTAAAAAAATTTCCGCAAGAAAAAATGATAGGGCTAAGATCGGATTTGCATTTGCTTCTCCGCAACTATTGATCGAAGGCGGGAAACGATTGGTACAGGTGACGTTCAATGAAGCAACATTTAAGATTATAGAAAAAATGGATGATGATCCGTTCGAGATATGGTTTACCGGCGAAAAGGATTGGTTCAGGATCGGTAAAAAAATGTCTGTTGATGAAGTAAAAGACTTTACAAAGTTTTTCCACCTTGGCATTTTTAACCCGAAAGCAACATTGGATATTGAGAATAGAGGGGCCTATTATCTTGATAAAGAAAAAAAGGCGCTCACTGTTTATTTACCCGTTGCCGAACCACCGGTGATCGGGTATGATGACAAGTTGCATAAAAAATTCAGTTACACGACATCGTTACCCGTAATGCAAATAAGGTTAAATCCGAGAATTGATCTTACCGCCAGGGAGTATCGTTCCATGTCAGTTGAAAATGTTTCATTGCGTGTAAAGGTAGGTTCGATCAACCCGATAAATAAAGAAGGAGAAACCGAAGATGAAAAAAAATTGATAGGTAAATTTCATTTAGACGGACTGAACAAACTTATCATACATACTGAAAATGGAGTACAGGAAGTGGGAAAACCATTTGATCCATATAGTCCTTACCCTGCAAAAGGAAAATTCTTTTATGTCGGCAGCACTGAAGTATTTAATAAACCCTTTAACCCTGAAAAGGGTGGAGATGGAATAGCTGTCGTGATAAGAAGGACTGAGGATGATAAAGACAGACCAGATGATACTGTATTTCACGGCCCCGTCACATTTTTAGTTGATGTATTAAAAAGAAAACATTGGACAAGATTGATCATGGAGGAAACTGAAGGCAAATCAGCATTCTCCCAACTTGCATTAACCAAAAATATACTTTTCAAACTTTCAAGTCCGGATTTTGATACTGGTTCAACAAGAATTGTGTCAGGTGAGTCGTTGCCACGTCTGCCAATACAAAAGATTGAAGAATGGACGCCGGATGCAGATAAGGGTTTTTTAAGAATAATAAACCCTCATGCAACAGAAGCCGATATGGAAAAACGCCAAAACCAAGCTTCAAAGTTTGAGGTCGCCGAAATCTATATCAGCTATGATTCCACATTAGATTTTCTTGAAGTACCTGTTGACGAGTTCTATCATGTTTATCCTTTTGGAAATGTAAAAGTGTATCCGGATAAATCAGTGATCGTTTCCGGCATAGACGTTAACCGCAGCTTCGCTGCAAGCAAGGATAGTTTACCATTATTACCCGATAAAGAAGGCAATTCATTGTCAGTTGATGCTAAACTTAACCTGCTTCCACAATTTACTTATGAAAATCCTTATGACAAGTATAATACGGGCAATAATGCTAAAGCAAAAAGTAACTATGGTGTAGCTATTGCAAGAATGAGTGATACCCGCATTACTACAGTTAAGAAGAAATTAAAACGAGACAAGGCAACTAATGATCTCATGCTTAGTGCAAGCGGGTTGCTTGATAAATTAGAAGGTGGCGCTAACCAATATTCATCATTGGCACAGGAAGAAGGAATGTTGCAGATCGGGATCGAAAATCTAAAACCACTTCAAACCATTTCATTATTATTTCAGTTTGCAGAAGGAAGCGCTGAAGAAGAAGATAAGCAACCACCTGATATTAATTGGTCATACCTCACCAATAATGAGTGGCGGCCATTAAAAGCGGAAAATATCGTTGCAGATGGAACATTTGGCTTTCAAACTACAGGCATTGTAAAAATTTCCTTGCCGGATGATGCCACCGATCATAATTCGATCAATACTGATGGTTTGCATTGGCTTTGTGCCAGCGTTACCAAAGACAGTAATCGCATACCGCTATTAATAGATGTGGTCACACAGGCGACTGAAGTGAAATTTCAGGACAATGACAATGCTCAATCACATTTTGATAAAGCAGTTCCTGCCGGCACTATCAGTAAATTAATTGTGTCAGCACCAGAGGTAAGCAAAGTGTTGCAGCCTTTTGCTTCATTTGACGGAAAGCGAAGGGAGATCGGAAGGGAATTTTATACAAGGGTAAGTGAGCGATTAAGACATAAACATCGTGCTATTACACCATGGGATTATGAACATATCGTATTGGATCGCTTTCCCTCTATCTATAAAATAAAATGTATAACTCGTACAGATCCTGAATGTCTTTGCAGGGATCAATTGCCCAGGGATATCCAAAGAGATTTTAGCCTTAAGTATAATGCAGATGGAACTTTTGATGACCCATCACTTGCTTCAGTTGAAAAGGCCGTTAATCTGCTTCACAAGTTCGAAAAATTATCGGCATCTATATCCTCCTTTAATGCAGATGGTAATGTAGCCATGGCCACACAGATGGCAAATAAGACAAAAGCAATGATCGAAGCTGGTGGTGTTGCAAGCAACCGCGTGGTGGCCAATGTAGTTAATGGTGGCAGCATACGGACAGTTGCAATAAAATTGGCAGGTGAAGTTGACAATGAAGACGATATCAAATGTTGTGGTCCCCAGGTTGCACCCGGTCATGTTTTGTTGGTGCCCATAGCTAATCTTAAGAACAGGAATGCTGTTAACCCGCTTCATCCAAAAACAAGCAGAAGAACATTACTTGAAATTGAATCATATCTTAAAAAGATCACTTCACCTTTTGTTCGTATTCATGCCAAAAATCCTGTATATGAACAGGTGCTTGTTTTTTTCCGGGTCAAATTCCATCCGCAATATGAAATAGGATATTATATTAAAAAGCTAAACGAAGAGATCGTTCATTTTCTCACCCCATGGGCCTTTGATGAAAACGCAGATGTTAAATTCGGACAAAAGGTGTATGCTTCATCGATCATCAATTTCATCGAGGAAAGAAAGTATGTTGATTTTATCACTGACTTTAATATGGTGGTATGTCGCGATGAATGTTGTCCTTCGACAAAAGAAACAAAGCAAAAGGTCGAAGAGGGGGATATTCTTGCCAGCGTTAAACTTGAATCCGGCGCGGGCACACAAATAAAGGGCGCTCTATTAAATAAGGAAACTGCTTCACCATTAGCGGGAGTGACTGTTACTGCCGGCGCCACTAACCTAACAGCTGTGACCGGGAATAACGGGGAATTTTTAATCGATCCCGGCGTGGTGCATAACGGTACACTCAGTTTTTCTTCCCCGGGATTTGATCAAAGATCAGTTGATATCTTGATCGGACAGGAACAGGAGTTTGTTTTTAAAAAGGAAGACAACATACTTAACGAATGGGGGTTGTCAATTGAAAAAATAGAAAAGTTATGTGGATGCAGTAATGTGGAATACTTGTTACAAGATGAGATGGACCTGCCCGGTGATGTGGTGGCAAGACCATCAACTGCCAGGTCAATTCTTGTTTCAGCGCCACAACATATTATTATTCCCTATAAGGAACCACCTTTTATGACTCCTTGTGAAAAGAAGGCACTGTCAAAAAATACGACGACAATAGCTAACAGTTTATCGCCTCATTCAAATTTATCTGAAATGCCTAAGCCGGAGAATTTGACAAACAAAAAAAATAAGGAAACAAAAAAAATACAGCCCGGTAAAAAAGGTGCAGGCAAAAAACCAAACAAATAAGATCAATCATTTGAAATAAAAAGAATATATGCCAGATTCTGTCACATTCATTAAATCAAATCCATTGCTCCCGGCCGAAGATTATAATGCCATGCGCAAACAAGGCTTTCGGTCAATTGAGCGGATGGGCAGTCATGCATGGACGGAGTATAATAATTCTGATCCGGGTATTACGATCCTTGAAGCGCTATGTTATGCGATCACTGATCTCGCTTATCGTACGGGATTTGAAGTAAAAGATCTTCTTGCACCTGAAAAATTAACGGAAGATACCTGGAAGAATATCTTCTATACAGCCCGTCAAATACTGCATAACAATCCTTTGACAATTACAGATTACCGAAAGATAGTTATAGATGTAAAAGGTGTCCGTAATGCATGGCTTGAACCGTCAAAGGATTATGAAGTGCCAATATGGGTTGATTATAATTATTATGAACAGAAAGAAGACCCAAACTGCGGTTGTGAGGATAAAGAAGTAAAGAGTTGTTATGGCAAATTAAGCTTGCAGCCAATGGATGAGTTAACTGTAGAAAAAAGGAATCAGCAAAGACGTACAATTATTGCAGACAGGATCACTGAGAATCAAGCTAAGATTACGAATAAAACTTCGGAAATAGCTACATTAACTACCAGGTTGCAACATGAAAACACGGATGTTTTAGCGAAAAAGAATTTACGGCAGCAGATAAAGAAATTAAAGCGCCAGGTAAAAAAACTTAAAAACGAAAACAATAGGTTAGAAGAAGAAAAGAAAGTCCTTGCCGGTCAGCAATTCACTCCATCCAAGATCATTGAACTTGAAGGATTGTATAATGTATTAGTTGAATACGAAGAAGACGTACTTGAAGATGAACAACGGGACGAAGTAAGAAAAAAAGTAGTTGACAGGCTTAACAACAAACGCAATCTATGCGAGGATTTCCTGAGTGTAAATGCTGTGGACTATGAAGATTTCGGGATTGGTGCCTCGGTGGCGATTGAAGAGTATGCAGATCCCGACGCCATACTTGCACAGATGTTTTTTACAATATTTAAGTATTTCACACCGTCAGTTCAATTCTATACCATTCCTCAAATGATGGCCAAAGGATACGAGGTAGATGAAATATTTGAGGGACCTGCTTTACAGCATGGTTTTATGGATACAAAAGAATTGGAACAAACCGATCTATTCAGGGATATCCGGTTATCTGATATCATCAATGATCTTGTTACAGAAGATAGTATCGATGAAAAAATAAAAAAAGATATTTCAGGAATAAAAGGGATCAAAGCGATCACTTACCTGCATTTACCTTTTAAAGATCCCGGCAGTGAAAACTCCGGGGACAATTATTTTACGAAATGGATAAAAGAACTTACCGATGAAAGAAAGCTGGCCCGTATCCAGCCATCCATGTCATCGATTATTTTCTGCAAAGAACATGATGTGACCACATACAATACAGGAAGTGATGCTGACAGGCGTCCTGGTCGCATGCTAAAAATGTTTAACGATCTCAAAAAGCAGGAAAGAAAATATAAGCTTGAAAAACATGATGGCGAATTCAATGATTTCAACATCCCGGCGGGGGAGAATATGGAACTACAGGATTATTATCCGGTTACCTATTCATTGCCGATGTATTACGGGGTGAGTGATAGAGCGGGATTGCCGCTTGATGCCAGTGAAAAAAGACAAATCCAGGCATTACAATTAAAAGGCTATATGCTTTTCTTCGAACAGTTGTTGTCAGATTATCTTGTCCAGCTTGATCACCTGCGTGATCTTTTCAGTTTTGATGATGTACAGGAAAAAACTTATTTCACAAAAGCGCTTACTAAAGAAATATCCGATCTACAATCATTGATCATCGATCATGCAGATCGTGGCGCGAAAAATTTTGATGATATAGTAAAAGATTTCACGGCTGTGCTGCAAAATTTGGTCGAGCCGCCGGCTGTATTCAATAAAAGGCGCAATAGTTTTCTTGATCATATGCTGGCAAGATTCAGCGAGAATCTTGAAGAATATGAGTCGATCTCACGCTGGCTGACACCAGCAGGTGTTGATAAAAGATTAATACAGGACAAAGCAAGGATATTGAAAGATGGTAATTATAAAAAGATCAGCACTGAACGCGGAAAGGCATATAATTATTCTCTTCAAAAAGTATGGAATACGGATAATGTCTCCGGTGCTGAAACAAGGATCAGCGGGCTGTTGGGCTTTCGCCAAGCAAAAAGGCGATCACTTTCACCTGAATTTATAGTGGTGGAACCGGTAATGGTGACAGAAGATAAAACAAAGCCACCTGCTCAAAAGAAGAATAAGAAAGGCCAGGGGCTGAATGTTATAAAATTCTTTGACCCGGAAAATAGTCAACGAGTCATCCTTACAAGTGCAGAGGTAATTGATGGCTGTTGCATAGAAGAATTAATTACAGAGATACTTGCGCATGCGGATGATCATCATCACATAAAATTTCATGATGAGGTAAAACAAAAAAGCAGGATAGCAGCAGATATAACCGGGTCTTATTGGTTCGAAATATGTGACGATACAGATCCTGAAAAAGCTGTTGTATTGGCAAAGAGCGAAAAGTTTGACAGCAAAGAGCACAGGAATGAAGCCTATCATACATTGAAAAGCATCATGGAGATCATTAACAATGATGAAGGGCTGCATCTTTTAGAGCACCTGTTATTGCGGCCAAAATTTGATACCGTATTGGATGAAGTTGATCAGCCTGTACCGGTTAGTTTCCCTGAGATATGTCTTGATCTTTGTGACCTGGGAAGAGGATTGGATAAAAGAATTCAACCGCCGGGTTATCGGAAAAGAATAACACGTATACCTCCTGATAAATGTTACGATAAAATGCCATGGGTGCTGGAATATCTCCGGCTACGCCGACAATCTGAGCCACCGAAATATGAATCCATATTATTTAAGCAGGTTTTTAAAGATGATTCAGATCCGGTACTGTTATCATTCCGCCGGTACGAGTCTATGGCCAAAAGAATAAAGGACCTGGCTGAGTATGGGTCTGAAAAAATAAACTACATCATAACGGATATATTAGTAGACCCCGATGATAGAAACAGCATTAAATATGGATTTACGATCAATGATGAAGATGGAGTGGCACTGGCACAAAGTCCATATGTATTCAATCAGCGAAAGAATCCGGATGATCCACCAGTAGAAAATGATATTGATGAGGAGATCAATAACCTGATGGATTATTTTGAGTTTGAGCTTGATCTTTATTGTGACCCGGATCCTTGTGATAATAATGAAGATCCATTCTCATTCAGGTGTACGATCGTGTTACCATGCTGGCCAAAACGATTACGTGATGCTACATTCCGCAACCTGGTGGAGAAGACAATTCATTCCGAGCTGCCAGCGCATATCCATCCCAATATTAAGTGGGTCGGTATCTCAGAAATGAAAAGATTTGAAAAAGTCTATTTCGATTGGCTGGCTGGAATGGCTCATACAGAAATGCCCGCTTATGAATTTGTAAATCCATTGGTAGATGTTTTAAATACATTAAAGCCTTGCGGATGTTGTCATGATGAATGCCATGATATCTCGAATGAAAGTAAAAATGATAGTTAACATGATGCACCTGGTAAATAAATTGATCATTAATGCAGCCTGCAGCGACGAATCAACTGCATTCGATGCAAGACATCGTTTTTCACAACATTGTCAGCAAAGGATACCTGCTATGATCGACGAACTATGTTCAAAGTATGCAAATGAAAACGAATGGATCCAGATCGATCGTTTGGAGCTGGATTTGGGTGAGATCAGCTCGTCGGGTATCGAGCAAGCATTGAAAGAATATTTGTACCGGATTTTGGATAAAGAGATCAATAACAAAATGCAATCAATTTCGATTGACAGAATTATAAATTCTAAAAGATATTCATGGTTTGAACTGTTGATCTATTTTCTTGAAAATGGAAGGTTTCCATGGTGGGCTGAAGGAACTGCATTGAATGCAGATGATATATGCAGAGATGTATTAAAAGAACAAAAGAATGAGATCAAAGAATTTCTTTTTAAAAACAGATCAAATGAAAGGATATGGAAAAGGATCTCTATGCAATTCCCGGGTGAACAAGGGCAACCGTTTATTGATCTCTTTGAGGAATTAAAAATGGCACAGAAAAAGATATTGAATTACAGAACACAGCAGAACGCTGAAAATGCTGGTGAACTTTATCTGCGTCCCAACACTATACAACAATTTGTTCTGCTAAAAGCACCGCTTTTTTTGGGAAATGATACAACTGATATAAATAAAATATCAAAACAATTACAGCAGGAGCTTTCAAAGGAGTATAAGCTGTCAAAAGAAACTGCACCGATGAAAAAAGAAAATAGAGAAGCTATCAAAAGGATGCTGGTAAAACATGCAGGCATTGTCTTGCTTTCTCCGTTCTTTAAATCTTTTTTCGATAAACTAAAACTGTTGCAGGATAATGAATGGCGTTCAGAACAGGCAAGGCATACAGCAATTCATCTTTTGCATTATCTCGCTACCGGTGACCAGCAGGCGCCAGAGCATGATCTTGGGTTGGAAAAGATTTTATGCGGGGCAGACCAGGCTGAACCAATATCAAGAGATGTTTTACTTTCTGAAAATGAGATCCACGAAGCCAAAGAGTTGTTATTATCGGTGATCGATCATTGGACGGCTTTAAAAAATACTTCGATGGCCGGGCTAAGAGTTGCTTTTTTTAATCGGGAGGGTATAATTGAAAAAAAGGATGATGGATGGATCATAAGAGTTGAAAGAAAGACCGAGGATGTACTGATGGAAAGCATTCCGTGGGGATATTCGACAATTATTTTGCCATGGAACAATTATTTTATTTATGTAGAATGGTAAAATTCATTATATGGCAAATGATATGCTATACGATACGAATGAAGCCAGTGTAAGCAAGGATAGGATACGCCAGAATGCGGAGACACTTGCCTGCGAAATAAACTGGTTTGCAAAAATTGTGAACCAGCGTTTGCAGGGTTATTTCTCAAGAGAGGAAATGGAAAGTGAAAAGAATCGCAAGTTCGGTGGAATGGAAAGCTTCTTTAAAAGAGTAAGTCACAGGATATCTCATTTGAATAGTTGTGATCAAAATGAAAGGGACTTAGCGGCGCCTGATCTTTCGGCAGACAATTCTGTGTATGCACAATTTGTACAATATTACCGCCTGACTAATAGCGAACGATTACTGTTGATACTCGCATTGATCCCTTATGTACAGCCAAGCTTGCTCGATGTATTTTTTTCTGTCAATAAATCGTTGGGAAGAGGATATACTGAGTTTGGAGGTGTAAAAGCAAATCGCCACAGTGGGTTTATACCAACCATTGAAACAGCACTTTTTATTCTGGCAGGAAACGATCTTTCAAAACGTTTTCGCTTGTATAAGCTTTTTGATACTGATCATATATTCCAGGCGCATAACATAATCACACTGGACGCAGGCACTGCAGGTGAATCTTTTTACAATAGCTCCATCATTATTTCAGATGAATACCTCGATTTTTTTACGACGGGTAATTTGAGAAAACCACAATTCAGCACAGAGTTTCCTGCCAAGCGTTTGCAAACAAAAATGAATTGGGAAGATATTGTTGTCGACAACTATACAGCGCATCAATTAGACGAATTGCGTATATGGCTGAAACATGGCAGAACATTGCTTGATGATTGGGGTATGGATAAAGTATTCAAACCGGGATATAAAGTACTTTTTCATGGACCACCGGGAACAGGTAAAACATTAACGGCAGCTTTGCTGGGAAAACAATATAATCTTGATGTTTACCGGATCGATCTTTCCATGGTGATCTCAAAATACATTGGTGAAACGGAAAAAAATCTCGAAAAAGTTTTTAGAAAAGCAGAGAATAAAAATTGGATCCTCTTCTTTGATGAAGCGGATGCGTTGTTTGGGAAGCGCACCAATATCTCGGATGCGCATGATAAATATGCGAACCAGGAGATATCGTATTTGCTTCAGCGATTAGAAGAATATCCCGGTCTTGTCATACTCGCTTCGAATATGCGCAACAATGTTGACGAAGCATTTACAAGAAGACTGCAAAGCATCATTCATTTTCAAAAACCACAGTATAAAGAACGGATCAGGTTATGGAATAATTCATTTAGCGGTCAATGTATCCCACCGGAAAAAAATGAGCTCGAACGTATCGCACAGCAGTATGAACTGTCGGGCGGTTCTATTATTAATGTAGTGCAATATGCATCGCTGATGGCATTGAACAGGAAAGAGAACCGGATCACTTCGGATGATATACTGCAGGGGATCAAGAAAGAATATCGCAAAGAAGGTAGAACATTATAAACTAAAGCTTATGCGAACAAAGCATTTGAAAACTGAAGCACCTTCCGTTGCACCCGTTTCGAACGTAGCCAATACATTACCTATACAACCCAAACTCTCTATCGGCGCAGTCAATGATCCATTAGAACATGAAGCCGATGCAATGGCTAAAAAAGTAATGAATATGCTGGTGGTGCCGGGTATATCAAAAACAAATACGGGAAATGTGCAACGCAAATGTGCGGATTGTGAAAAAGACGAGGATGAAAAATTACAACGTAAACCGTTGGCTTCATTCATACAAAAAAAGGGAGCAGAAAGCACGACCAAAGCAAGTGAGGGAGTAAGCAATCAGATCCGGTCGAGCAGGGGCAAGGGAGTTGCTATGGATGGTGATACGAGGTCATTTATGGAAAATAGCTTTGGCACAGACTTCCGTGATGTAAAAATTCATACAGGCAACGAATCAACTCAAATGAACCGTGAATTGAATGCGAAGGCATTTACGGTTGGCAATGATATTTATTTTAATGAGGGAGAATATCAGCCAACATCTGATCAGGGTAAGCATCTGTTGGCGCATGAGTTGACGCATACAATGCAGCAGAGCCAGACGCAATTAGTTCAACGCACCGGGGCTGCGGGTGCCAAAACAGTCGACCCACTATGTAGTACTTATGTATTTACCAGCGAGAAAACTATTATTGAAAAAAAAATTGATGATTTTAAAGCTGCACCAGATGTCGATAAAAGAATGGACTTGGTACGTGAACTTAAGTGGATTTGGCGTTGTAGTACAGACGACGAGAAAAAGGAAATTCTAGTAAAACTTGAAAATACTTTCGGAAAAGCAACAGCAAATGCAATTTGGAAGGAGGCGGGTACTCCATTAGGCGGTTATCGAGGTATGTATCCGGCATTTTATGGGGCTGGTAAAACGTATCTTAATAAACTTGGGGTAAAGGAAGTAGAGGGATATGATGCGTTTTCCTATAAACCCGAAAAAAGCCCGGATTCTGTATTTCATAAAGGAAGTGAAGACACTGCTAAAATTGAGGCTCCATCAGTAGCTGCGACTGATATTCTTTATTTCTATGGACATCAATATGCACAGTACAACAGTCCAGGAGTTTTTGCCAATGGCACCCAAACGCAATTTGTCAATTTAGATTCACTTCAGGGCAAGGGTGACTTTAGTCGTGTTAAACTCATTATAAGTACATCGTGTGCTACATGCTGTAAGGAAGCTACCGATATTTTCTCTTCGATTTTTCCTAATGCTACAATTCTGGGTTATAGAAAATCTGCTCCAACAATGGGAAAAGACGTTCGCGACAGTTTTGATAAAGGTATTCAAAGTCTCAAACGACCGCTTCTGTTAGACCAACCGGTTGACGTAAATGCGATTATTGAGGTTTGGAAATCTGTAATAAAAAAGCATCATCCAAATGAGAATGAGAGGTTGCCGGGATATTATCAGGCTGGTGTTGTACATTATCTGGAGTCAGGAACCTGGAAATCGGTGTCTGCTTCTGATGGCTCAAATTCCTGTCGGAAAAAGGGAAGCAGAATTGACGAAGCAGTCCATTGAACTTTTGACAGCTCTGAAATTTTTTAAGAGTTGATATATAATAACCAGGAACAACGTAGAATTTAAAATAAGATCAGTGCAACAAAGTTTATCAACATCTTCTTCTACTACAACCACTCTAACGCCAGCTAGTGAGGTGATACCTGCTAACGAATCAAAAGGAAATGACACAGGTAAAACTTCTTTGGCGTCTTTACCTATCCAGTTCAAATTAGCTGTTGGTGCACCTGATGATCCTTTAGAACAAGAGGCGGATGCAGTGGCCGATCGGGTTATGCGGATACCGGACCAAAACTTTATTCAACGAGCATGTGCTAATTGTGAAAAAGACGAAGATGAAAAAATACATCGCAAACCAGCGTCATCATTTATTCAAAGAAAGGGTTCAGAACATGGGGTAGTGGCAAGTGATTCGGTTAGTAATCAAATACAATCAAGCAGGGGTAATGGTTCTGCGATGGACGTCAGCACAAGGTCATTTATGGAAAACAGGTTTGGATCCGAATTTAGTGATGTGAAGATCCACACCAATGATGAATCCATACAAATGAATCGCGAGTTAAATGCAAAAGCGTTTACAGTTGGGAATGATATTTATTTTAACGAGGGACGATATCAGCCCAATTCACACGATGGAAAACATTTGCTTGCGCATGAATTAACTCATACCATTCAGCAGAATGGAAGTGCAGATAATGTTATGCGAGACCCTGAACCAGAGGATAGTTTTTCTGATCAAATATTAAATTTAATGCAGCCTTTCCCATATCGACTTCCGTTAGAGGCTTTGCAGGAACAGGTCAGGTATATTTCTATACCCTCACGATGCCCTACAAGTTCATGTCACGGTGAATTCGGACATGAAGAATTTTATAGAAGAAGGTTTGAGCCAGCTCCACCAACGCCGACACCAACGCCAACACCGACGCCAACACCGACGCCAACACCAACACCGACACCAACACCGACACCAACACCGACACCAACTTTAAATGAGGAGAAAATAGTAGAGGAGATCCGTGATAGGCTTTTCAGGAAAGTTATTGATGCAAGGGTAAAAGGTGTATCCAATTTACCTAGCAGGGTACCCCATCCATATAAGCACAAAGGTTTTTGGCGATTGAATATTGTAATTCTGTTGTCACCCGAAGAATCAGTTATTCTGCAGATAAAAAAATATGTGGCTGATAAGGATTCTTATATAGATTTTCTTTTCAAGTATATACGGGAAAGGATTGGCGAAATAGAAGTACAGAAAAAGAGAGACACAAAGACTGATGACGATGACAAGACGCATGAACACGATACCGATGACGATCGTAGTGATGATCAAAAGGATAAGAAAGACAGAGAGGAGGATTGTGGAATTTTCGGGTGTACGATTGATGAAGTGTTTGATACTGTTAAAGATGTTGCCGAAGGTGTAGATGAATTGGTTGGTATAAAAGACCTATTGGATCTGCCAGACAAAATAAGAGCTCTTCCTGAGTTTATCGATTTATTCGATCAAATGAGAATGTTCTGGCAATTCATGGATCATATTGATGAGTTTGGAAAATGGATGAAAGATCCGCAGTCATTAGTTCGCTCACTTATCGGTATAGAAGCAAGCCCTTTACTTGATACCATGGAAGCATGGGTAGACAAACAAGATGATAAGGTAGTAACAGTGAATAAGGGCAGGGAGATACATAGTTTGGCTTTAAGAGTACGGAACCTGCTGGCAAAAATCAAGAGGCTATTAAAACCAATCTTTGATATACGAAAGAGAATACTTTCTCTTGTGGCTGAATTGAAAGATATTGTGAGCCAGGTACCAGCGGCTGAAGAGATTTTGTATTTAATTAGTATTTCAAAAAACCCTGATGAGTTAAAAGAAGCGGGAGAAGAGCTGATTGAAGATGTTATTACTGAATTTGCTTTACAATTTACCGGCAGAATAAGATCAAAAATTCACGGTATCATCTTGTCATTAAAACTACCCGAAATAAAATTTAGCGCAAATGATTTTCTAAGTGAAAGTAAGATAGCAAGGGCTATCACAGCAGTAGGCACTCGTTTGGTTCCCGGAGTTGCTGGAAAAATTGCAAGAACAGAGCCCGGAAAATTTCTTATTTCTCAAATGGTGGAATTGTTTTTAAGAGAGATGGATATATCACCATTCCGTATAGTTAATTCCAAGATCGGCGGCTTTAATAAAGTCTTAGCAAGATATGTTGATGATTCTTTCAGTGTGTTTGAAAGCAAAATGATAGAATTGATTATATCGAAAGTGAAAGAGAAAATCCTAGTGAGTGATGAAAAAATTTTGAGGAATGCTAAGGATCACGAGGCTCTTGATGAGGATCGGAATTTGCAAATACTCCCATCGTTTTTGAAGTTATCAAACGGAAAAGCGATTGAGAGTTCGATGGGAAAAAAAATGGAGTCTTCCATTGGCTCAGACTTTAAAGATGTCAGGATACATAATGATCAGGTGGCCGCAAAGTCTGCAAACATGGTCCATGCGAACGCCTTTACAATTGGCTCAGACATTTATTTCGGTCAAAATAAATATAACCCGGATTCATTTGATGGGCAGAAACTTTTGGCTCATGAATTAACACATGTTGCTCAGCAAAAAGATGCAAGTACAGTTGGAAAAATTCAACGAAGCCCTATTGATAAATTCGGAGAAGGAATTATTGATGCCCTTTCGATTTTAAATTTTACCCCTGAACCAGAAACGGGTCTTTCAAAGCCAAAGAGACAACAGCCAAGAGGCTTTTTGAGAAAAAATATGAAAAAAGATCTTCCTCCTTTTTGGGTGAAGGATCGAAAGGATTGGAATGCGCATCATATTATCCCCTGGGAACTACGACACCATGGAGTTTTTGATATACTTCGCAATCCTAACAATGGCGGGTGGGATCATAATGATGTTAGGAATGGCATTAGACTTCCCACCAGAAAAGGTATTGTCGGAGCTGAGCATTTACCCGTTCACCAAGCTAGCAAAAGAGACTTGCGAGGACATCCTGTGTATAATCAAAAAGTAAAACAACTACTTGATGATATTTTATCAAAACATGAGAATGACCCGGCAAAATTGAGAGCCGAAGTATATTTACTTATTGATCATTTAAAAACTAATGAGATCACCGCGAAGAAATTTCCGGTTTTATGGTAATTATAAAAAATATTTGAACTAAAACCTTACACCATGGCAAAAAAGATATAACCGAAGAGCGGGTGTATACTTACCGCAACGGTAAAAAATATACCTCACAAAACTGCCTAACAAATTTGTTGTTAGAACCAAACCTGAGGAGCTTGAATTGACAAACGCAATACCGGATGTTGAAAAAGGTTCTTCTGCATCTTCAAGAATAACATTTAAAGAAGATAAGCTGGTTGCGAGGATGAAAAAAAAGGGTGAAGAAACAGTTACACATCATGCTACAACCAGGAAGACAGTATAGGGTTCGAACCCCGTACTGGCTCCAAGAACTTTTCAGAAATTTGACTCCGTGCAATTAGCTGCAGGGATTTTTTATTGCCTCGCGTGATTTTGTTCGATTTCCGGAAGAACATCTTGTTTTTGGCCAGCTTCATGAAGCTTTTTTAACACGGGCCAATTGATGTGTTCTTTATCAAGTATTGTTTCAACTCTTGATACAAAAAGTGTCTCCTTGTCAATGCCTTCTTCAGCATAAGGACCTACTCCGAAATTATAATAATAGATCTCTGGTTTCAGGAGCTCATTGGTTGCTCTATAGTTCACCCACATTTCCTGGTATTGAAAGGTTTTAAGGCCAGCCGTAAGAATTGCAACGATCGCTGAAACTAATACAACCGGTATTTGCAAGCTCACCCACTTACCATCAAATGCGGCAAGTATTGGCGTGATGGCTGAAAAAACGATCAGTATCCATTGAAACTGTTTGTACCGTTTTTGGTTTTTGCCGGCGGCTTTACTATAAAAGGACATCTGATTTTTATACCTGTTTTCTACATAGTCTTTAAATATTTCTTTGTCCATAAGAATGGTTTTATAAATTGTCTCCTGAAAGGGCTACCGATCAGCAAGTGCGAGTCTTATACCGTAAAGTTCATTGTCTTCGGAGGGATGGGGAATAAGTGAAGAATTTGATCTTAAATGTAGTGAATAATTATTCGTTAGAAGATCTAAAAACCGGGAAAAAGATGTCGCTTATAAGATTTGCCATTCGGTTTGGTACTGACCCACAGATAATCCCCTGCCTTTCGCATCAATATTGGTTTATTTTTTTCACATTTTATCCGGGATCGATAAATAAAATTTCTATTGATTGAAGATATTTACTTAATTTTCAATCATGTCCCAATCCCGCCAGCTAGCCGCCATCATGTTTACCGACATTGTCGGATATACAGCCTTAATGGGGAATAATGAACAGAAGGCTTTCGAATTGTTGCGTAAGAACAGAGAAATACAAAAACCAATAATCGAGGAATTTGGTGGTCAATGGATCAAAGAATTG
>DASVAM010000543.1:0-8187 GCA_036376375.1 Chitinophagaceae bacterium | reverse complement strand
AGCTTAAAAAATAAAAAAGGAAAAGTTGAGATCACCTACGCTGAATATTTAGTAAATAAAGGGGTTGACGATGCAATCTTCAATTAAAGTATGAATGCCAGGTGATCTTTCTAAGTACTTTTTCTTTTTTATAGATAAGTTGATTTTGATAGCACATCCTTGAATTCTTTCCCCAATAAAAGTACCCCTGATTCGTTTTTATATCGTTGTTTTCCTGCAACGAATGCGTTAGAAAAGATCAATACAGGAATTATCTTGTGGCGACAAATCCGAATTCATGAAAAACCTGGCCCTGCTAATTATTATCGGGATCTTTCCATTTTGTATATCGGCACAAACGGGTACCGTTAAAGGAACAATTGCAGATTCAACGGGTCAGCTATTAAGCAGTACGACGGTCTCCATATTACAAAAAAAAGATTCATCATTTGTAAGCTATGCGCTAACCGATGAAAAGGGATCTTTTGAAATCAGGAATCTCGGCATCGGCGATTATCATCTTTTTATATCTCATACAGGCCACGAAGCTTACATATCATCTTTTTCCATTTCCTTAAAAAAGAGAATTTCAGATATTGGTTTAGTAGTATTAATGCCGGAATACAAAACGCTGACAGGTGTCGTGGTGACGGATGCAAGTCCTGTAAAAATGAATGGTGATACTATCTCATTTAAAGCAAATGCATTTAACGCTAAACCCGAGGCAACGGTGGAAGATGTTTTAAAAAAGATACCGGGCGTGCTGGTACAGAAAGATGGAACGATAAAAACGCAGGGCGAGCAGGTACAAAAGATATACGTTGATGGTAAAGAATTTTTCGGTAATGATCCTAAGATCGCGACCAGGAACCTGACAGCGGATATGGTAGACCAAATACAAGTATTTGATGACATGAGTGAACAATCGAGGTTTACTAAGATTGATGATGGCAGCCGCACAAAATCAATCAACATCAAATTGAAGAAAAATAAGAGAAAAGGTGATTTTGGAAGGGCCACTGCCGGTATTGGAACAGATTCCCGGTATGAAGGGAATTTTTCCCTGAATCACTTTAGAGGAAACAGGCGCATATCTTTTGTTGGCGCGGGAAATAATACCAATAAAACAAATTATACATTTAACGATTATTCACCAGAACAGGGAGGTGTCAATACGCCTGGTTCGGGCATGATCAATTCATTAGGTGCCACTGCTGGTGGAGTTACCAAGCCTCTTGCAGCGGGCGTAAATTATAATGATGCCTGGGGCCCCAGGATCGATTTCAGGGCCAGTTATTTTTATACTGATAACTCCAGTCTTCTTGTGCAGAATAAATTCAGAAGAAATATGTTCCCGGGAGATTCCGTATCAGAAATAAGCTCCTACAATAGCAGTCTCATAAATAATAAAAACCATAAAGTAAGTGGTCGCTGGGAGTATATGATCGATACCATGAACTCCATCCTGTACTCGATAAACTTGAATAAACAACAATCTGAAAGCGCTCTTTTTGATACAAGCGTAACTGTTTCCGATGCTACAGAGAAATATATCGCGGCCAAATCATTTTTAGAAAAACATGATCAAAGAGATGGATTGAATTATACGGGTGAATTTCTATTTAGAAAAAAGTTTAAGAAACCCGGCCGGACTTTCACTGCAGGCTGGCGAAATGGGATAAATAATGGCCAGTCAAATGGCTTTTATAAATCACCCGTTACCACTTTTGATCCGGATGGGTCGATCGTTTCCACCATCAATCTTAATCAACGTATTGTCCAGGATTTTGAATCGGGAAATAATACGATCAGTGCTTCCTATACCGAACCGATCGGGCACAATAAACTTCTTGAAATAAACTATGCTTATTCTAACAATAATAATGGTTCCAACAAAAAAACCTATGATTTCAATAATGGTTCAGGAAAATATGACCTTTTCAATCCTTTGTTGACGAACTTTTTTGATTATAACAATACATCCGACCGGGTTGCTTTAAATTTTCGTCATAAGTTAAAAAAGCTCAATTATCAACTTGGGATGGGCGTACAAAGCACTCAACTTAAAAATGAAAGTACCGATGGAGTGGGAAATGACACCACCATTCTGCAGCGATTTATAAACCTGTTCCCCACTGCTAATTTTAGTTTTGCATTCTCACGTTCAAAAAACCTGAGGATGTATTATAAGGGAAGAACCAACTCACCAACGCTAAGCCAATTGCAGGATGTACCGGATGTAACTAATCCAATGGTGATAAAGACAGGAAATCCTTCGTTAAAACAGGAATTCGCACATTATATAAATATTAATTACAATACGTTTACATTGACATCGGACCAATACTTTTCGGCCAGCTTAAGTGTCAATTACACAGGAAATAAGATCGTAAATAGTATTGATTCATTAAATGAAGTGACGGTTATTTACAGACCTGAAAATATGAATGGTTCCTTTAATAGTTCAGGGTCTGCATCGCTGAATTTCCCATGGAAGAATTCAGATAATTTGAGTGTCACGATTTCAAACCTGATGTACCTTTCAAGAGACGCCAACCTTGTATATAAAGAAAGGAATTTCACGACGGTCTTCCAGTTGAATCAGATCGCTGGTATTAATTACAACAATGATATTATTGATCTTTCTTTGAACACCGGGTTTGTCTATAATAGTGTTGCTTATGATTTAGATAAGAATGCCAATACAAACTATTTTAATTTTACCTATTCGGCTGATTTTACATATCGCTTCAAAAGCCGTTTCTATTTTGTCAGCGACTTCGATCATTATATCAACTCTGGGCGTACGCCAGGCTACAACCAGGATATTTTTTTATGGAATATGTCACTGGCAAAAAAGATATTCAAAACAAGCGGGGGTGAGATCAAATTTACTGTTTATGATATTTTAAAGCAGAATACGGGCACCAGCCGGATCATTGGCGAAAACAGCTATGAAGATATACGGGCGAATATAGTACCGAGATTTTTCTTACTCAGTATCAGTTATAATTTCAATCGTTTTGGTGAAAAAGAACAAAGACAGCCATCTCCACAGTAAATGAAACTAAGTAATATTAAAATGAAAACGGTCGTTCAAAATGAATGACCGTTTTGGTTAATTGGCTTGCTTAAGACTTTATGTTATATTCCAATAAGTTTCTTGTAGTTAAAAAATAAATCTTACGGTGCCTTGACCGGTGCGTTCAGGGCGATAGTAAGTTGATTTGTTGCCTGTGCTTTACCAGTAAGCTTACCGTCGAGATCTGTTACGCTCTTAATAAAAGGGAGGGAAAGAACGCAAGCTGTAAGTACTGCAGCGACGCATGTAAGTTTGAAAAAATGTTTCATTGTTTTCATTTAGGGAATTTACAATCTCATTTTTTTAATACGCCCCGGGGAAGTTTATTGATGGGACTTACCAGGGTACCGGATCAATTGCTACAGAGTAAAAGTAAATTTCACTTTCTACATCTCATAACTTTTCTAAGAAAATCTTCCAGGTGTTTATGGGCTTTTGTATTCGTAGTAGTTCTACTTTTTTTGAGGAATTTTTAGAGGATATCGGGAAGAAATACGATAGAGAAAAAGTTACCCTGCCGTTTCTTTCAAACTTCTTTTTTTAATTCTCTTCAATTTTTTCATCTTCCTGGTTGGCGAGAATTGCGGGGGTGATCTTTTTTAATGGATTTCTATGGTTGTCTTCAAATTGTTTCCGGTTATTAATAATATCAATGCATTCAAAAATTGCCGTATGGAAAGAGGACTCATCTGCTTTCCCTTTACCTGCAATATCAAACGCAGTTCCATGATCAGGTGAGGTTCTTACAACAGGAAGACCAGCGGTGTAGTTTACGCCTTCACCAGACGCAAGCGTTTTAAAAGGCACAAGCCCCTGGTCATGATACATGGCAAGCACAGCATCAAAGCGATTGTGATAATGTCTTGCAAAAAAACTATCGGCGCTAAACGGCCCGGTTACGATCAAATTATTTTGTTTTGCTTCCCTGATAGCAGGCTTTATGATCGTTTCTTCTTCTTTCCCAATTAGTCCTTCATCACCAGCATGAGGATTTAATCCTAAGACTGCAATTTTTGGTTTATCGATTCCGAAATCTTTTTGAAGGCTTTCATTAAGAATATTTAGTTTTCTTACGATTGTTTCCCTGGAAATGCTTGCTGCAACTTCATTAACCGGGACATGTTCGGTCAGTAATGCAACCCTGAATTGATTTGCAAACAATATCATCACTACATCATTTACACCAAAATAACTTTTTAAAAAAGGGGTATGACCGGTGAAATTGAAGTCCTGTGATTGCACATTCTTTTTATGTATCGGCGCCGTCACCAAACCATTAATCTCATTTTGCTTTAAAGAATGGACAGCGGCTTGTAAAGATTTTATTGCATATTTCCCACCAGTATCATTCAACTGCCCCGGTGTAATGATCACTTCTTCCTCCCAACAGTTGTAGATATTTACCTGTTTGGCGTTTAATTTTGTCAACTCTTTTACATTTTGCCAGTTGAAATTGATGTCTGGTAAAGATTTCCGGTAGAAATTTATTGCCTTATTTGACGCAAATACCACAGGAGTGCAATGTTCAAGGACACGGTTGTCTGAAAATGTTTTAATGATCAATTCTATACCTATCCCATTCAGATCACCGCAACTAATGCCAATAACCGGTTTATTTATTGGATTCATATTAAATTAAATTGACGTAAAAATAGCATAATAAACAATAACAGGATTTGTGTTGGGATGGTGACATGAATTTCACCTTAACTACCAAACGTTAGAAACGATCATTGATTTATTTTGACTATAATCGCTTGTTTTTTTCATAAAACAGAATAAGCGTTATAACTTTATCAGCGCGACTATTTACTAACTAAAGCCACTATTTATGAAACACCTCTGGTCTTTGATCGTATCTGTATTTATTTTTGTTCTTTCTAACGGGCAGGCCTGCCCCGGAACGGGTCTCATCAATTTTCAACGCTGGAACAATATCAGCGGTTCGGCAGTTTCGAATCTTATATCCAATGTTAATTATCCAAATAATCCCTCATCAACCGGTACATTGGCACTGTTCGAAACACCGGCGAATCTTGGCAATAACATTGGCATAAGGATCAATGGTTATATCTGCCCTCCATCAAGCGGTAGTTATATATTCTGGATTGCCAGTGATGCAAGTGGGGAACTTTGGTTAAGTACCACCAGCAACCCGGCGAATAAAGTGAGGATCGCTTTCAATACAAGTGCAACAAAATACAGACAGTGGAATAAATATGCTTCCCAAAAATCCGGGTCAATAAATTTGATAGCCGGGCAGGTCTATTATGTTGAAGCTTTGATGAAGGAAAGCACCGGCAGCGACAATTTATCAGTGGGCTGGGCAAGACCAGGGCAACCCGTAAATGCACCCAGTGAAGTAATACCTGGCAGCAGCCTTATGCGACAATTACCGGATACACAGGCGCCGACCGCACCAACAAACTTAGCAGCGACAAACATTTCTGCTTCATCACTTACTTTGACATGGACTGCTTCAACAGACAATGTAGGTGTTACGGGCTATGATATTTATCAAAACGGCCTAAAGATTAACCCTTCAAATGTTACTTCAACATCTTTCAATGTGTCCGGTTTGACAGCCTCGACGTCTTATGATTATTTTGTAAAAGCTAAAGATGCAGCGGGCAATCAAAGTGCAGCATCTGCAACAATAAACGTAATCACAAATGCTGCCGATACTGAACCACCAACATCTCCGGCAAATCTCGCTGCAACAATTGTTGCGCTTACATCATTTAAGTTGGATTGGGCACCCTCAACCGATAATGTGGGGGTGGCAGGATACGATGTGTACCAAAACGGAATAAAGATCAATCCATCAACTATCACTACCACATCCTATAATGTCACAGGATTATTACCAGCAACACTTTACACGTATACCGTTAAAGCAAACGATGCGGCCGGTAACCAAAGTTCATTTAGCGATCCCTTGAATGTAACTACGTTAGTACAGGGAAACGCCAATGAGACTTTCACGATGCGCACCGTAATAGCCAACCAGCGAATGCCGCATGATTTGGTGTATGGACCTGATGGTAATATCTGGTATACCGAAAGATTTGCGGGAAGGGTAAATTTTGTAGATCCTGTGACTGGCATCAGGAGAACGGTCCTGACACTGGGCTCACAAATGGTGCGGGTAGGGGGGCAGGATGGTTTGATGGGCCTTGCATTGCATCCGGAATTTTTAACTGGAAAGCCCTATGTATATATTTCTTATACCTATCAATCAACCAGCAGCACTGTACGTAAAACCAGGATTGCCAGGTATACTTATAATTTCGTGACACAGAATTTGGAGTCTGCAGTTACGATCCTGGAAAATATTCCCGGAAGTAATGATCATAATTCAGCCAGGATCACCATCGGACCGGACCTGAAACTTTATTATTCGGTTGGCGATATGGGTGCAGGGCAATTTGATAATATAAGCCGGCCAAATAATGCTCAGAATATAAATATTTATGAAGGAAAGATTTTGCGATTGAACACTGAACCGGATGGTTTGGGGTCATGGATGCCAACTGATAATCCATTTGGCAATGCGGTGTATTCCCTGGGTCATCGAAATCCGCAAGGGCTCGTATGGGGAAATGTGAATGGCGTAAATATCTTATATAGTGACGAACACGGTCCGTTTAGCGACGACGAGATAAATATTATCGAGCAAGGCAGAAACTTTGGATGGCCAAATGTCATTGGATGGTGTGATGGCAATTATAATGGAAGAACTACAGGTGGCTTTACAATAGCAAACGAACAAGCGAACTGTCTAACATTAAATGCAAAAGAACCGTTGCGATCATTGTTCCCCGTTTCCAATCCGCCATCAGGAGGAGATAATATGTTATGGCCATCTGTTGGGCCTTCTGGAAGCGATTTTTACGGAAGCCTTGCTATCCCAGGCTGGGAAAATTCTTTATTGATAGCGAATCTTAAAAAGGGAACCGTGTCAAGATATAAACTTAGCAGCGATGGATTGAGTATTATTTCGGATACGATGCATTATTTCCGTGGCTTAGGCAGATTCAGAGATGTGGTTGTTTCCCCTGATGGTTTGAAAATTTATGTTGCTTGTGATTCCAGTGGCTCCACTTCAGGGCCCACAGGAGGTGTAACAACAACGCCTGCAAACCCAGGAAGCATTCTTGAGTTTACCTATCAGGCTCCGGCGGGAACAAGGGCCTACAATCAACTGCTCACTGAAAGTAAAATTCAGAATGATACAAGAAATAAGAATATCGATGTTTATCCTAATCCGGCAACTAATTATTTCATCGTCTATAATTATGATCTTTCAAATAACATGATATCGTTATATGATATTAGTGGTAAACTTATGATGTCCAGGCAAACCAAAGACCTCGCTACTCGAGTAGATGTAAATGATCTGCCCAATGGCGTATATGTATTAACAATAAAAGGAACCGACGGAAAGATCAGCAGGACTGAAAAAATGGTCATTGCAAGGTAAAGCTTATTGAGTTTAAAAATGTTAATACGACGTTCCATTTAATACTTATAAAAGCACGACTGGCAGCTTACCCGCTGCCAGTTTTTCCTCAAGGATATAGGAAGGGTTAGCTTTGTGTATGCAAGCAATGGTGACTATTTTACAAATGCAGGAACTACAAAACAAAAAGGGATCGAATCACAGGCTTCTTATTTAATTCTGCCACGCGGTTCTTTTATTTCTAATTCAAAAATTTGGATCAGCCATACCTGGAACGATTTTACTTACAATGAATTTAAACAACTCACGAATGATTATAGCGGAAAAAAATTACCGAGTGTTGCAAAGAACACGGTAGCAGCAGGGGCGGATTTTTCTTCGAAGCATGGATTTTACCTCAACGTGACTTACTATTACAGCGATCCCATTCCTTTAAATGATGCAAATAGTGAATTTGCATCAGCCTATAATCTATTGGGGACAAGATTAGGTTGGCGGAAAGATCTTAAGAAAAAGAACAAGTTTGAACTGTTTGCAGGGATTGAAAATGCTTTTGATGTGACCTATAGCCTTGGGAATGATATCAATGCTGCCGGGGGGCGTTATTATAATGCCGCGGCGGGCAGAAATTTTTATGGCGGACTTTCGGTTGGCCTGTTTTAGT